>CAMBNE010000012.1 GCA_945868935.1 uncultured Clostridia bacterium | reverse complement strand
GATTACGGAAACAGCCGATTATTTTTAAAAATCAATAATTGTTACTATTTGTTTAAATTGGCAATTATTATCTTGACAAACATATTTGTTTGCGGTATGCTTTATCTGCAAAAAAGAAATAATAAAATCATAAAACGATATAAAATTTTAAAATATATTGTAAAATTATGTATAAAATGTTATAATATATATGGAAACAATAAACAGTATTGTCAACCGCATAGCTTGCGATAATATGACAATTTATTGTTTTAAGTATTCCTAATATCTAAAAAAGGGGCAATGTTATTATGATTGACAAAATTTATCAGGAGGAGTTTGCTGCAAAAGTAATTAATTCTCCGAATACAGTTGTTGTTGACTTTTTTGCCGATTGGTGCGGACCGTGCAAAATGCTCTCTCCGGTACTTGAAAAGCTTGCTTCAATTAATCCCGACGTTGATTTCTACAAGGTTAATATTGATGATAATCCTTCACTTGCAGACGAATTTGAAGTTCGGTCAATACCAAATGTTGTCATCTTCAAAAACGGACAGGCAGTAGACAGGTCAATCGGCTTTGTAAGCGAACAGCAGCTTCAGGAAATTATAAGCAGAAACAGGTGATTTGGTGAAAATCCTTCTTAATGAAGACAAAGCAATAGTTAATTACGTCAGGGAAGGATTAAAAAGGACAGGCGGATATTGTCCGAGTATGCTTGTTAAGAGTGAGGCAACAAAATGTATGTGTGAGGATTTCAAACGCAAGATAGCCGACCCTGAGTTTGAGGGTTATTGCCACTGTCTTATGTACTATAAGAAAAAATAACAAATAATAAACCGCCTTTCGGTTCTGAAAGGCGGTTTTTATCATTGTGTTCTGAATTATTCCATTTCCCAGTTGTGCCATACGTTCTGGATATCGTCGTTATCCTCAAACATATCAAGCATCTTCTGCATCTTTGTTGCAGTTTCCTCGTCCTCAAGCTTTGTATAAGTGCTGGGCACCATTTCAAGCTCTGCCGAAACAAAGGAATAACCTAACTTTTCAAGGTCATCTCTTACTGCGCCGAAATCCTCAGGCTCGGTGTAAATTGTGAATACGTCCTCGTCAGCCTCAAAGTCGGACGCACCGCATTCAAGAGCGTCGCTCATAACGGTATCCTCGTCCTTTTCAAGCTCTTCACGCTCAATAACAAGAACGCCCTTCTGTGAGAACATAAAGCTTACACAGCCCTGTGTGCCCATATTGCCGCCGAATTTATCAAAGTAGTGTCTTACTTCACCGGCTGTTCTGTTGCGGTTGTCGGTGAGAGCCTCAACAATTACAGCAACGCCGCTGGGACCGTAGCCCTCATATGTAACAGCCTCGTAGTTTGTGGAATCGTTGTCGTTGGCTGCTTTCTTGATAATGCGTTCAATGTTGTCGTTCGGCACGTTTGCAGCCTTTGCCTTTGCAATACAATCCTTGAGCTTTGAGTTAACGCTCGGGTCAGCACTGCCGCCCTCCTTGATTGCAACAATAAGCTCTCTGCCGATTTTAGTAAAAACCTTAGCTCTTGCAGCGTCGTTTTTACCCTTTTTCTGTTTAATTGTACTCCATTTGTTATGTCCTGACATAAAATTCATTCCTTTATAATAAAGTAAATCTATCTTTATAAGTATATCACAAGCCTTTATAGTCTGTAAATAAAAAAAGTTATTACAGTTTTGTAATAACTCCATTGTCAAAACATTATAATAGTGGTATAATACTCTATTATATAAAAGTAAATAAAACGTAAATTTTAGTAATAAAATGAAGTTTTGAAAGGAAGTAGAAAAATGATTAAGTCAATGACCGGATTCGGTCGGTGCGAGGCTGAAATCAACGGCAGAGAAATCACCGTTGAAATCAAAAGCGTAAATCACCGCTATTTTGAATTTTCCTGCCGCACTCCAAGGGGTTACGGTTTTCTCGATGATAAACTGAAAAGCTATGTCAATTCAAGAGTGTCAAGAGGAAAAATCGATATGTTCGTAACCGTCGGTGCAAACGAAGAAGCACCATCGGAGGTAACGGTAAATCATCAGCTTGTGTCTGGCTACCTCAACGCAATGAAAGAAATCAGCGATACCTACGGCGTTGAAAACGACGTAACTGTTGTTTCGCTTTCACGTTTTCCCGATGTTTTCACCGTCCACAAGCCTGCCGAGGACGAAGAACAGATTACAAACGACGTTCTCTCAGTTGCAAAAACTGCGCTCGATTCATTTATTGCAATGCGTGAAACCGAGGGCGAGAAGATGAAAGCCGACATTTTAGGCAGGGCAAACACAATTCTCTCTATTGTCGGTGAAATCGAGGAGCGTTCTCCGCAGACCGTTGCGGAATATGAGGAACGCTTGCTCGAGAGAATCAAGCAGACTCTTGAAGATTACGAGGTTGAAATTGACGAGCAGAGAGTGTTAACCGAGGTTGCGGTGTTCTCTGATAAGGTTGCCGTTGCAGAAGAAACCGTAAGATTAAGAAGTCACTTTGCTCAGCTTGAAAAGTTCCTTGAATATGATGAGCCTGTCGGCAGAAAAATCGATTTCATCATTCAGGAAATGAACCGTGAGGCAAATACAATCGGCTCAAAGGTTCAGGACGCTGTTCTTGCCCACAAGGTAGTTGATATCAAGAGCGAAATTGAAAAAATCCGTGAGCAGGTACAGAATATCGAGTAAAATTTATAAAAAGTAAAATAAGGGGTAAATATGAAACTTATCAATATCGGTTTTGGAAATCTTGTAAGCTCCGATAAGCTTGTTGCGGTAGTCGCACCCGTTTCAGCTCCCGTTAAGAGAATTGTTCAGGAGGCAAAGGCTGACGGAATGTTGATTGACGCAACCTGCGGAAGAAAGTGCAAGTCTGTTCTGATTACCGACAACAACCACGTTGTGCTTTCCGCAATTTCCTGCGAGGCAATTCAGAACAGAACCGAGGAAAGTGAGGAACAGAAGGATGAACAGTAAAAAAAGGGGAATGCTCGTTTTGTACACAGGCTCGTCGGGCGTGGGCAAAGGAACGATAATGCAGGAGCTGTTAAAGCGTGATAAAAATATCAGGCTTTCTGTTTCAAACACAACCCGTCCTCCCAGAGAAGGCGAGATTGACGGAGTTCACTATAATTTCGTCACAAAAGAGCAGTTTGAAAGCCTTATCAAAAAAGACGGCTACCTTGAGTACGCAGAATACTGCGGAAATTATTACGGCACACCGAAACAGCAGGTTGATGATTTGCTGAGTCAGGGCTATGACGTCTTTCTTGAAATTGAGGTTTGCGGAGGACTTCAGATTATGGAGAAGTACCCCGACGTTCTCAGCATTTTCGTACTTCCTCCGTCAATGGATACCCTTGAAAAGAGGTTGAGGGACAGAAATACCGAGGACGAAGAAACAATCCTTGAACGTCTTGGTCAGGCAAAAAGAGAAATCAGCTATCAGGACAGATACAAGTACGTTGTAGTAAACGACAATCTTGATGACGCAGTTGATGAGATTCTTGATATTCTCAAAAAAGCAAAGTCAGATACATAATAAACTGTATGTTTATTACTTGCGGCAAGCTGAATGGTAATTCTATTCGTAATTGAATGTAAAAACAGATGAACACTGACGTAGGGACACGGCGTGCCGTGTCCGTAGTGATTATTTGACTTTACCGATTAAATCATTGTTATAGGAGAAAACAAACTTTTCCGTAGGGGACGGCTTCCCAGACGTCCCTACGTAAGCATTGTAATAATTCCAACGATAGATTTATTTTAGCCTGTTTATGGATATAACTGCATTAAGTTAAAATTCCGTGTAAATTTGCACGGCAGAGATAAATATTTTAAGAAGAATTAAGGAGAATTATTATGCACAGAGTAAATGTTGATGAATTATTTGAGGGCAAGCAGAGCAAATACGCACTTGTAGTAGGCGTATCAAAAAGAGCAAGACAGATTACACAGCAGTTTGAAGACGAAAAAACCGTTACTGAAGAAAAGCCTGTTCTTCTTGCAATCGACGAAATCAAAAACCACGAAATCAACCTTTTAGAGCCTGACGAAGATGAGCTCTGATTTAGTTGCAAAAATTGCAGTTGAAAACACGGCTTATTCCTTTGATAAGCCGTTTGACTATCTTGTTCCGCAACAGCTTTCAAGCCGATGTAAGGTCGGTACACGTGTGCTCGTGCCGTTCGGCAGGGGCAACAAAAAACGTCAGGGCATTGTTTTTGAGGTAAGCTATTCACGCACCGACGGTCTGAAATCCGTAATCAGCGTGCTTGATAATGAGCCTGTCCTGCCGGAAGAAATGATTAAGACAGCCGAATTTATGAAGGAGCACTATTTCTGCACACTTTATGATGCGGTAAAAACAATGCTCCCTGCAGGAATCAACTACAAAGTAACCACCGTTTACGGTGCAAACGATTTGCCTGTTGAAAACACACCCGAGCTTAACTTTGAGGAGCAGCGGATTTACGACTATCTTTTTTCAAAGCGCAAGCCTGTAAAATCCGATACAATCCTCGATGCTTTCGGTTATTCAGATACACAAGTGCTTGATTTGCTTGTTGAAAAGGGAGTGCTTTATAAATCTGACGAAGCATTCCGCAGAGTTTCCGACGCATCAACGAAAATGGCGGCGGTGACTCCAAATGTTGATATCTCCAAAGCAAAGCTTACCGAAAAGCAGAAAAACGTCTTTGATTTGATTGAGATGACAGGCGGTGTTTCTGTAAAAGAGATTATGTATTTTACGGGAGTTTCTTCCTCTGTAATTGACTCTCTTTGCAAAAAGGGATTGATTCATTTTTACGATGAAGAGGTTTTCCGCATTGAAAAGCGGAGTGCAGATTCCGCAATTTCCGAAATAATCCTCTCGGACGAACAGCAAAAAGCCTGCGACTCGCTTTACGGCGAGTACAAGGACTCAAAACCGCACACAAGTCTGCTTTACGGAGTGACAGGCTCAGGTAAAACAAGCGTGTTTATCAAGCTGATTGAAAGAGTAATCGACGACGGCAGGGGAATAATTGTAATGGTACCCGAAATTTCCCTTACACCGCAGTTTGTTTCACAGTTCTCACAGCGTTTCGGTGATAAAATAGCCGTTTTTCACAGTGCATTGTCGCTCGGAGAAAGGCTTGATGAATACAAAAGAGTAAAAAAAGGACTTGCAAAAATTGTTATCGGAACACGAAGCGCAGTTTTTGCACCCTTTGATAACCTCGGACTTATAATTATGGACGAAGAGCAGGAGTACAGCTATAAATCCGAAAGCTCTCCACGCTACCACGCCCGTGAAATTGCAAAATTCAGATGTGCTCAGAACAACGCACTCTTAATTTTAAGCTCGGCAACTCCGAGCGTTGAAACCTATTACTATGCAAAAAACGGCAGATATTCCCTCAATACGCTTTCAAGCCGCTATGGCAGAGCCGTATTGCCCGAGGTAGTGACTGCCGATATGAATATCGAGGTGCAAAACGGCAACACAACGGGATTTTCAGACGTGTTGCTCGAAAACCTCAACTATAACCTTGAACACGGAAAGCAGTCGATTCTTCTTTTAAACCGCAGAGGACACAATACCTTTGCAACCTGTCGTGTTTGCGGAGAACCCGTTACCTGTCCGAACTGTTCAATCTCGCTTACTTATCACAGCGCAAACAACCGAATGATGTGCCACTATTGCGGCTACTCAATTCCCTGTACCGACGAATGTCCGACCTGCCATAGCAAAGGACTGCGTTTCGGAGGAACGGGTACGCAAAAGGCAGAAAGCGACATTTCTCAGATTTTTCCGAATGCAAGAATTCTGAGAATGGATACCGACGCAACCTCATCAAAATCTTCATACGAAAAGATGATAACCGCTTTTGCAAACGGCGAATATGATATTCTTGTAGGTACGCAAATGGTAGCAAAGGGACTTGATTTTCCGAATGTAACGCTTGTCGGGGTGCTCAACACTGACCATATGCTTTACGCTGACGATTACCGAAGTTATGAGCGTTCGTTCTCGCTTCTTACTCAGGTTGTGGGAAGAAGCGGCAGGGGCAACAGTAAAGGAATGGCTGTTATTCAGTCGTACACACCCGACAATCTCATAATTTCAATGGCGGCAAAGCAGGATTACGATACATTCTTCAATACCGAAATAGGTGTTAGAAAGGCTATGCTTTATCCGCCGTTTGCCGATATCTGCTTAGTCGGCTTTGTCGGCGAGAATCAGACGCTTACCTTAAAGGCGGCAAATGCATTTTTAAGCTCATTTATCAGCCTTGCAAAAAGCGATTATCCCAACATTCCGCTGCGAATTTTAGGACCGTCGCCTGCACTTGTCGTAAAGGTCAGCAATAAATTCAGATATAAACTAATAATTAAGTGCAAAAATAACCGAGAATTCCGTAAGCTGCTTTCAACTCTGCTTATTGAATTCGGCAAAAATAAAGAATTTGGCAGTGTGACAGCGTATGCAGATATGAATGCGCTTGTATGCTGACAAAGGAAAGGAAAGCAAATGGCAATCAGACAAATTGTAAAAGAGGGCGACAGCGTCCTCGCAAAAAAATGCAGAACAGTAGAAAAGTTTGACGGCAAGCTTGCTGATTTAATTGACGATATGATTGAAACGCTCCACCTTGCACAGGGCGCAGGACTTGCCGCCCCGCAGGTAGGAATACTCCGCAGGGTTGTTGTAATTGACATAGGAGAGGGCGTTATAGAGCTTGTAAATCCGAAGATTATTGCCTACAGCGGCGAACAGGAAACGCTTGAGGGCTGTCTTTCTTGCCCGGGTGAGTGGGGTTACACACGCCGTCCGAATTATGTAAAGGTCAAAGCTCAGGACAGAAACGGCAACGAGTTTACTATTGAGGGCAGAGAATTGCTCGCAAAGGCTTTTTGCCACGAGCTTGACCACCTTGAGGGCATAATTTTCAAGGAAAAAGCAATCAGAATGTTAACTCCAAAAGAAATAGAGAAAATGAACATCTGATTTCATTCGTAGGGACACGGCGTGCCGTGTCCGCAGTGAAAATCAATGGTGAGAAATATAATAACTATTTTTGTAACAGACAACGTATTATGCGTTTCTATAAAACAAGAAGGTAAAATTATGAAAATAATTTATATGGGAACTCCTGATTTTGCAGTTCCTGCGCTGAAGACTCTCGCTTCTTCCGAGCACGAGGTCTGTGCCGTATTTACCCAACCCGACAAGCCGAGAGGAAGAAAGATGATTTTAACCCCTCCCGACGTAAAGGTGTGCGCACAGTCGCTTGATATTCCCGTTTATCAGCCCGAGTCAATGAAAAACGGCGATGCGCTTGAAATTATCAATCAATACAATCCCGACGTAATTGTCGTTGCGGCTTACGGAAAGATTCTTCCTAAAGCAGTGCTTGACGCACCGAAATTCGGCTGTGTTAACATTCATGGCTCTCTCCTCCCGAAATACAGGGGAGCCGCACCCATTCAGCAGTCGGTTTTAAACGGCGACAAGGTAACGGGAATCACCACAATGCTTATGGACGTCGGTCTTGACACAGGCGACATTCTGCTTACAGAGGAAACAGAAATCGGCGAGAATGAAACGTCGGGCGAGCTTTTTGACCGACTTGCAGTTCTTGGCGGCGAGCTTATTTTAAAAACTCTTTCCGCCCTTGAAAAAGGTGAAATTACACCTGTAAATCAGGACGAAAGCCTTGCAACTCACACTTCAAAGATTGACAAGTCGCTTTGTCCGATTGATTTTTCAAAATCTGCTTCTGAGGTGCACAACAAGGTAAGAGGACTTAACCCCTGGCCTGTTGCAACAACCAGAATCTGCGGAAAGAACGTCAAGGTTTATTCAACAAAACTTTGCCCAAAAAGCGGCAAAAGCGGAGAAGTTCTTTCAATAAAACCGCTTGTTGTTGCTTGCGGCGAAAAGTCAGTTGAAATTCTTGAGCTTCAGCCCGAGGGCAAAAAGCGAATGACAGCCGATGCATTTCTTGCAGGACACAAGCTTGAAATCGGCGATATTATCGGACAGGAGGACTAAATATGGGATTCTTCTACGGTTTTGACTGGACATATCTTGTTTTTATAGTGCCCTGCATAATAATTACGCTGATTTGTCAGGTTAAAGTACAGTCAACCTTTTCAAAATATTCAAAAGTCAGAAATTCACGTAATATAACGGGCGCACAGGCGGCTGAATACGTGCTTCGTCAGAACGGTGTTACGGGCGTGAGAATTGAACACGTATCAGGCAGTATGACCGACCATTTTGACCCGAGAACGAATGTTATAAGGCTTTCGGATACTGTTTACAACAGCAATTCCGTTGCCGCAGTCGGCGTAGCCTGTCACGAGGCAGGTCACGCTGTTCAGCACGCAGAGGGTTATCTTCCGAATAAAATCAGAAGTATTATCCTTCCTATGGCAAAAATCGGCTCGCAGTTAAGCTGGATTTTAATCCTGCTCGGACTTATTTTTACCGCAAAAGTCGGCTTTGTTCTGCTTTATATCGGAATTGTTCTGTTTTCGCTTTCCGTACTGTTTACGATTGCAACTCTGCCCGTTGAGTTCAATGCATCAAAAAGAGCGCTTGAATGTATCAGAGAGTCAGATTTGCTCTACGGTGATGAATACACAGGCGCAAAGCGCACGCTGCAAGCGGCGGCTATGACCTACGTTGCCTCGGCACTTACGGCGATTATGCAGCTTTTAAGATTAATAATAATTGCAAGAGGCAGAAGAGATTAAAATTTTTGGAGAACTAAAATGTCAAACCCGAGAAATATTGCATTCAACGTGCTGATGAAAATTGAACAGGATAATGCTTACTCGAATATTGCGCTCAATAACGCAATACGTGAAAACAAACTCTCGGGGCTTGACAGCTCTTTTGTTTCCGCACTCGTTTACGGAGTTCTTGAACGCAGAATTACACTTGATTATATTATCAGACAGTATTCTAAAATTCCTTTAAGGAAAATTGAACTCAAAACAAAAATGATACTCAGGCTCGGAATTTTACAGCTTCTCTTTATGGATAAAATTCCCGAAAGTGCGGCTGTAAACGAGAGCGTAAACCTCGCAAAAAAGCATAAACTACAAAAATCCTCGGGATTTATCAACGGAATTCTCCGCAGTATCACACGTGCTGAGGAAAAGTACAGACTTCCCGATAAATCCGATAAGGTTTTATATTACTCGGTCAAGTATTCCGCACCGCAGGAGCTTGTAAGATTATGGATTAATTCCTATGGAGAATTAAATACTGAACAGCTTTTACTATCACTCAGCGGCAGACCGAAAATCTGCGCAAGGGTAAATACACTGAAAACCGACAAAAATTCACTGATTGCCGAGCTTGCAAAGGAAAACGTAACGGCAGAGGAAATTCCGTTCCTTAAAAACGCAGTTTCTCTGACAGGCACAGGCTCAATCGAGCGACTATCCGCCTATAAATCGGGAAAACTTCATATACAGGACGCCTCTTCTCAGCTTTGCGTTGACTTCCTTTCACCAAAGCCGAGAGAGGTTATGCTCGACATCTGTTCCGCACCGGGAGGAAAATCCTTTACAGCGGCGCAGTATATGAGCGACAGGGGCAAAATCTTTGCCTGCGATTTATACGACCATAAGCTGAAATTAATAGGTGACGGCGCAAAACGTCTTGGCATACATTCAATAGTAACACTTAAGCGTGACGGTGCTTCATCTGACGTTCCTTTGCCGCTTGCCGACAAAATCCTCTGCGATGTTCCTTGCAGCGGACTCGGAATACTCTCCCGAAAGCCCGAAATCCGCTATAAAGATAATATTATTACCGATGATTTGCCCGAGCTGCAGTACAAAATTCTTTGTCAGAGTGCTCGGTATCTTGCAAACGGCGGACGTCTTGTGTACTCAACCTGTACGCTTAATCCTGCCGAAAACAACAAAAATACACAGCGTTTTCTTGAGGAGCACCCCGATTTTTACGGCATTAAGCTTGCACTTCCGCCTCAGATAAACCGTGCTTTTGAAGAAAACGATTACGAAATTACGCTTATGCCGCACACGGCAGGCACAGACGGCTTTTACATTGCAGTATTCGGAAAGAAGGTCTGAAATTGCTCGTTGACATAAAATCTCTGAATGATGAAGAACTTGAAAATTTCATAACAGACAGCGGATTCCCGAAGTTTCGTGCAAAGCAGATTCGCTCGTGGCTGTCAAAAAATGTGACAAATTTTGATGAAATGCGCAATATTCCGACAGATTTAAGGGATTTTTTAAAAACAAGTTGTTACATTTCTGTTGCAAATATTGAAAAAAAACTCGTTTCAAGGTATGATAAAACAGTGAAGTACCTTTTTTCCTTTAATGACGGCGAGTGTGTTGAAGCGGTAGTTATGAGCTATAAGCACGGCTGGTCAATGTGCATTTCAACTCAGGTCGGCTGTAAAATGGGCTGTACCTTCTGCGCAACGGGCAAAAGCGGATTTTCACGCAGTCTGACGCCGTCTGAAATGCTGGCGCAGATTGAAGCGGCACAAAGGGACTTGGATATACGAATCTCGAATGTTGTGCTTATGGGAATGGGCGAGCCACTTGACAACTTTGACAATGTTATTAAGTTTATAATACTTGCTTCCGCAGACAACGGGCTCAACATAGGTATGCGCCACATAACGCTTTCGACCTGCGGAATCGTTCCGAAAATCTACGAGCTTGCAAAGCTCCGCCTTGGAATCACTCTTTCGGTTTCACTTCACGCACCGAATGACGAAATCAGACAGAAAACAATGCCGATTGCAAAGAAATATTCTATAGAAGAATTATTACAGTCATGCAGAGATTATTTTGACACAACAGGCAGACGTGTCACCTTTGAATATTCAATGATAAGCGGAGTAAACGACAGCGACGAAAATGCAAGAGAGCTTGCAAACCGTCTGTCCGGTATGAACTGCCACGTAAACCTCATTCCCGTAAACACCGTAGAGGGAACGGGGTATATAAAGAGCAACATAAAAAGACAGCAGTCTTTTATTGATATACTTGCCGAAAAAAATATTGCGGCAACAGTCAGGCGAACCCTCGGAAGCGATATCAACGCTTCCTGCGGTCAGCTTAAGCGAAATCATATTTTAAAAGGAGGTAAATAACTTGGAAGTATTCAGCAAAAGCGACATCGGACTTGTCCGAACCCAGAATCAGGACGACTTTCGCTTCGGAGTTATTTCTCCCAGCTGTGTTTGGGCGGTAGTATGCGACGGAATGGGAGGTGCCAACGGCGGAAATATTGCAAGTGCAACAGCCGTTGAATACATAAGCACCAAAATTACCGATTTATATAAGGACGATATGACAAAGGAACAAATCGGCGAGCTTATGGCTGAAATTGTTGTAAATGCGAATATGAAAATATTTGAGCTTTCAACAAATGACCCTGAGCTTGCAGGAATGGGAACAACCTGTGAATTTGTATTTGTCAAGGACACAACCGTTCACGTTGTCCACGTCGGCGACAGCCGTACATACGCAATCAGAGGCGGTAAGATAAAACAGCTTACCGAGGACCACTCGGTTGTGCAGGAAATGGTGCGCAGGGGCGAATTAACCTACGAACAGGCGCAGAATCATCCCAACAAAAACTTCATTACAAGGGCGCTTGGTATAAAGCCCTCTGTAAGACTTGATTATATAGAAGCAAACTTTATCTACGGCGACGTTCTTCTTATTTGTACCGACGGACTTTCAAACTGTGTTTCAACGGGCGATAT
>CAMBNE010000011.1 GCA_945868935.1 uncultured Clostridia bacterium | reverse complement strand
GTCGGCTTTTTCAAGCTCTTTGACACGCTTTTCAACAATTTTTGAATCGCTGTTGATACCCGAAGCATTTACGGTGATTTCGGGAGTTATCTCGTAAATCTCGTTGAGCTTGAAATTGTCGGTATGCGTAATGTTCTTGAACAGCGCATCTTCTGTAAACAGCGTGTACAAGCCGCTGTCTGCAAGAGCGTCCGAAAGCGGCTGAGCCTTTTCCTCCGAAGCTATTGAAAATTCGGGAATCTGTGCCGTAACCTTTTTGGTAATATCAACACTTTCAAGAAGATTGGAAAATTCAGTGTAGTTGAAGTCGGAAATATACTCCTCAAGCGACAAGCCCTCGTTTGGCATAACAATCATAAGCTTGAGGGGATTTTTGCTTGTGTACTTTATGATACCCTGTGCATTTTTCGTCTTGATAAGCGATTCGTTAGAGGTCATAAAGTTTACGCTTTTATCGCCGCTGCTCGACTTGAATCTTCCCTTTTCAATATCGCTTTTGCTGTAATTTTCAAGCCACAAGTCGCTCATATCGCAGGAATTCACCAAAAACAGGCTGTCTTTTTCATTCAGGCTTTCAAACAAATCCTTTGACGTAAAATCGGAAAGGCTCTTGTTTACCTTTGAAACTGCATTCTCGTCCGAGAATAAAAAGCGGTACACATTATTTCCGAAGTAGCTTGCGTTTGTCTGCAAAAAGCTTGTTTTTACGTCGGAAATATCGTTAAAGAAAAGATTAAGTCCGAAACGCACATACTCGCTTTTGCTTTCTTCCGTTTTCTTGCCCGAAAGCTCGTCAACTTCGCCGCTGCCAGTTTTGCTTACAGCCTCCATACGGCTTCTGAAATATGAGGAACACTGATTTATATTTTCAATTGTCAAATCCTTTCCGAGAACCTGCTTGATTTCGTCCTGAGTATCACCCGTAGCGCCGTTTGCAAGAAGTGAAAGCTGCAGCGCTGAAGCCGCAGCAGGAAGTACCGACGACTTTGTTTTGTCGGATTTCTGCGAATAATAATTGCGGAACAGCCTTAACTCAAAGTTTGAAATTGAGCTTGCATACACATTGTATGACAGCGGTGCAGAGGTTGCACCGTCGTTGTAGTTGTAGCTTTTGTCAGGGTCTGTGCTCCTTGTATAATTCTTTGACAGCTTTTCTCCGTCCGAAAATTCCGACGGGTCGCTGCAGGCACACAGCGTGCATACAGTCAGAGCGAGGCACATCAGCAGGGCAAGTGCTTTTTTCATTGTTTTGTTTCCTTTCAGTGGGTATAATTTTTATCAGTCCTCAGCACAGAGCTTCTGAGCAAGTCTGAAAATATTTTCCGCAGAGTCAGCTATTGAAAGCTCACTGCACTTTTTCTTCATTTCATCAAGCTTTTCGGGGGAGTTTAAAAGCTCGATAATCTGGTCTGCACCCTTTTTCTTGTCAAGCAGCACGGCCGCATTCTGATTAACCAGAAAGTCAGCGTTGTCACGCTCCTGACCGGGAAATGCGCTGTAAATAGCCATTGGCAGTGTGCAGGCAAGGCTTTCTGTAACGGTAAGTCCGCCGGGCTTTGTAACAATCAAATCAGAAATATGCATATAATCCTGAACGTTCTTTACAAAGTAAAGCAGTTTTGTATTGTCCTGCATACCCATTTCGTCAATCAGCTTTTCGAGATGACCGAAAAGCTTTATGTTGCGGCCCGTTATTACGATAAACTGCATATTTTTCCCTTTTTCGGCAAGGTTTTTATAAAATTCCAGAACGCTTGTAACGCCAAACGAGCCTGCCATAAGGAGAACTGTCGGAAGATTCGGGTCAAGTCCCTCACGTTTGCATATTTCTTCCTTGTCAAACGGCTCTGTAAAGCTGTCAAAAATCGGGATTCCGAGCGGATAGATTATGCTCTCGTCAACGCCGTATTCATCAATCAGCTTTTTTGCCATCTGCGGCTCGGCAAGCACATACGCTTCAATCTTCGGAACAATATATGTACGGTGAGCGTCGTAGTCAGTTATAATGCTGATTGCCTTTACGTCAATCTTGCCCTGACGGCGAAGCTTTGAAATCATCGTTGTTACAAACGGATGACAAATAATGACAATATCAGGCATAAACTCGTTTATTGTTTCAAGCAGCTTGTTAGACATCATCGTATTTGAACGCATTACAGCCTTGTACATAAGATTTTTTCTGTCGGTAATTTTATAACATTCTCCGTAAACCTTCGGGATTTTTGTAGCCATAAAATGATAGCCGCCGCATACGGTTTTGTCATACATTTTGCCGATTGCCTTCATTGCGTCAACAACCTTAACTTCCGTGTCGGGACTTAACGACTTTATTTTTGTTTCAAGTGCAGCAGCGGCACGCTTGTGACCTCCGCCTGTTGATGCGGTAAATATAAGAATTTTCATATTATTTCTCCGAGCCTCAGGGTATAATAATTATCCCCGGATATTCCTTTAAAATTTCAGCCTATATATACTTATTATACTTATATTTTACAGTAATTTCAACCGTTATTTTCACTTTGTTTATTTGCTCATTTTTGCTGTATGTTATGCTTTTGTTCTCTTAAAATTTCAGCAACAGATTGCAGACAATGCGATTACTGCTGTCTTTCTTTTTGCCTTTGCTGTTAATTAAGGCTTTATTCAAAAAGGTTTTGTTTTTATATTAAACAAAAAATTGCTAAAAAAACTTTTTAATATTTGTATTTTACCACTTTATTTTTACGGTACTTTATAGTACAATGTATTTTGTAACCAAATGCTAAAATTTTTAAACAATATTTGCATATATTTCAGAGGTGAGATGTTTGAGTAAAAATTCCTATGACGATTATATCGTTTTAGATGAAGGTCTTGTTGATATTTCAAGCGGCAAGGCTGCACCTACACAATCAAATGACGCAAAACATTCGTCAGGCTCAAGAAAAAATCCAAATAATAAAAATAACAAGAAAAAGATTATTGTTATTTCGTCCGTTGCCGCAGCAGTTGTAGTTGCACTCGGCATAACGGGCTTTTGCCTGTTCCAAAGCGGAGTATTCAGCAACACAAACGTTGAAACAGGAGATTTTGTATTTAAAGACGGCACTGTAGTTTCGGGAGTTTCAATTTCCGGCAAAACTATGGAAGAAGCCAAAAAACTGCTCGAATCCAGAGAGGAAAGCTTTATAAAGCCTATTTCAATTTCTGTAGACGCTGACGGTGACGTTACAACGCTTACGCAGTCCGACTTTGAATACACCTTTGACATTGATACTGTTCTGAGCAATGTAAAGAATGACACTCTCAACCCGTCAGGCAACAACACCTCAGAGAGCAAAACATATGAGATTACGGCTACGGTAACTGTTGACTCAATTGAAAAGAATGCAAAAAAAATTGAGAAAGCTACCAATCGTGACGCAAAGAACGCCTATGTTTCAAAGTTCACGCCGTATTCCGACAAGCGTTTTGAATATGCAGAAGCCGAAAAAGGCAGAAAGCTCAACGCAGAGGATTTGACCGACCAGCTTAAAACGGCTGTTTCTCAGGGTACTGCCGAAAGCAGAATTATTGCCGACGTTGAAACAGTTGACGCAAAAATAAACGTTGACGACCTCAAAAAGAATATTAAAAAGCTTTCTTCCTATGAAACCGTTTCCACAAACTCTGAAAACGGTACGGAAAATATGAGGGTTTCGCTTGCAGCCTGCAACGGCTCTGTTATCGAGCCGGGTGCTACCTGGTCATTCAACAAATGTACGGGCGACTCAAACCTTGAATCAAACGGATACAAGTCCGCAGGCGTTATTGCAAACGGCGAGCTCACCAGCGGAATCGGCGGCGGCATCTGCCAGTCAAGCTCCACAATCTACAATGCCGCTATCAGAGCAAATATGGACGTTGAAGAACGTTATTGCCACAAGTGGGCGTCCTCTTATGTTCCTACAGGTCTTGACGCTACAATCGACTATCCCCGACTTGACTTAAAGCTTTCAAACCCGACTGAATATCAGATGTTTATGGAGTGCAAGCTTGTTGACCGTACACTCTATGTTTCAATCTGGGGCGCAAAGGATTCGTCCTACGACGAAATCAAAACTCACAACGAAATGACTGACAAGGGCGATTCAAGCTACACTGTAAAGGCTTGGAAAGTTTACTATAAGGACGGCAAAGAGGTTGACCGCAAGTCACTCGGTTCTTCTACATATGACAGCGATCACGGTTATGTGTTCATTGAGGCTGACAACGACAGCAACGCAAAGAACACAAATGTTGACCACGTAAATGAAACCACAAAGCCCGAAAGCAGCAACAGCGAAAGCTCGCACAGCTCTTCAAGCAGTAGCAGCTCTTCATCGAGCAGTAAACCGCAGAGCAGTTCATCAGCTTCCTCAAAGCCGAAGCCTACTCAGGCTCCCACCGAAGCTCCGACCGAGCCGCCTGCGCCTCCCACTCAGCCTGAACCTGTTCCCACAGACCCGCCTGAAACAAGTGAGAGTAACTAATCAAAAATTATTTTAATAAAAAACTCCCTTTCGCAGATAATAAAAGCGGAAGGGAGTTTTTGTATGATAAGAAGAATAGGCGGACATACAATCGGGTTTGAAGAAATGCCCTCAATCGTCGGCTTTGCCTCCGTTGCAGGTAAGTTTGAATCGCAGGGACCTCTCGGCAAGGCTTTTGACAAGATAATTTACGACAGCTACGACGGACTTGACACCTACGAACAGGCTGAAAGCCGTTTTCAGTCCGAGGCGGTAACGGCAGCACTCACAAAGGCAAAGATAAAAGCAGACGAGGTTGACTGCATTTTCGCAGGTGATTTGCTCAATCAGTGCGTCGGCTCAAGCTACGGTCTGATTGACTTTGATATTCCCTATCTCGGTCAGTATGGCGCATGCTCGACTATGGCGCAGGGGCTGATTATGGCATCCGTTTTTGTGGAAAGCGGTGCGGCAAAGACCGCTATGTGCGTTACCTCGTCACACTTCTGCTCAGCTGAAAGGCAATACCGATTTCCGCTTGAATACGGCGGAGTGAGAACTCCCACCGCACAGTGGACGGTGACAGGCTCGGGAAGCTGTGTTCTTAAAAACGCAAAAAAAGGTCCGTGTATTGCAAGGGCGACTGTTGGAAGAATTGTTGACCTCGGAGTTAAGGATGCAAACAATATGGGAGCGGCTATGGCGCCTGCGGCGGCTCAGACGTTGAAAAACTATTTTGACGATACAGGCACTTCTCCACGTGACTACGATTTGATTCTAACAGGCGACTTAGGCGAAGTCGGCAGCAAATCGCTTTACGATTTGCTTTTGCTTGAGGATATCGACATACGCAACAGGCACAACGACTGCGGACTGATGATTTTCGACAGAAACAAGCAGGACGTTCACGCAGGCGGCTCAGGCTGCGGCTGTGCGGCTTCGGTTTTCTGTTCAAAAATTCTCAGCGATTTAAGCCAGGGAATCTACAACAATATTATATTTATGGCTACGGGTGCGCTTATGAGTCCCACAACCTGCGGTCAAGGTGCTGCGATTCCGTCAATTGCACATCTTGTAAATGTAAAAAACAGATAAATTTCAAAAAATATCTGTTCAAATCAATTTTCGTATGCTATAATATAGACACTAATGTAAATTGTGAAAGTATGTCATATAGAATATAAGGCAGAATAAAATGGGAGTTGTGTTTATGTTTGGCAGAATTCAGAACATTGACAACAGAGTTCTTGAACGCATCGGCAAAATTCATAAGCCTGCGCTCAATAAAATAATGATTTTTGCGTCCCGTGCAGGCAATCTCGGTCTTGTCTGGTGGGCAATCTGTATACCGTTCCTCATTCGCCCCGACTGGAGGCTGACCGGACTCAATATTGTTTTCGGACTTGCACTTGCTCACCTTATGGGCGAGATTATCCTTAAGCACATTGTCAAACGTGTCCGTCCCTGTCACAGCTTAGGCGACGACGAACAGCTTATTAACAGACCGAGGTTTTACTCTTTCCCGTCGGGACACACAACAGCCTCGTTTGCCGTTGTGGGAGTTGTTCTTTTAAGGTGCAGACTGATAACCTTTCTGCCGATTTTACTGCTTGCGGCACTTATTGGCTTTTCAAGAATTTATCTGCGTGTGCACTACCTTACCGACGTTGTGTGCGGTGTACTGCTTGGATTTGTCTGCGGAGTATGCTCGGTGCTCGTTTTCAACGCAATCATTCCCGTTTAATGCTTAATTTTTAAAGTTTTCGCCCCTCCGAACGGAGGGGTTTTGTTTTGCCTGAAACAGTATAAAAAGTAATTTTCCGTCAATAATAATCTCAGTAAATTAAACGGGGGTTATGTTGTGCAGTACGGAAAAGTTGAAATATGCGGAGTGAACACCTCGCAGTTAAAACTGCTTAAAGAGAGTGAAAAAAAGGAATTGCTTTTAAAAATCAAAAACGGCACTCCTGCCGAGCGGAAAGCCGCCAGAGAGAAGATGATTAACGGCAATCTGCGGCTTGTGCTGTCTGTAATTCAGCGTTTTACAAACAGAGGCGAAAACCCCGACGATTTGTTTCAGGTGGGCGTAATCGGACTGATAAAGGCTATTGACAACTTTGACCCCAACCTTGACGTGCGTTTCAGCACCTACGGCGTCCCGATGATTATCGGTGAAATCCGCCGTTATCTGCGTGACAACAACTCCGTCAGAGTTTCACGCTCGATGAGAGATACCGCCTACCGAGCAATGCAGATTAAGGAGGAGCTTACAAACAAAAACAACCGAGAGCCTACCGTTGAGGAAATTGCAAAAATTATGGAAGTTCCGAAAGAAACGGTTGTGCTTGCGCTTGAAGCGATTGTCGAGCCTGTTTCGCTGTACGAGCCTGTATTCTCCGACGGCAACGACACGATTTACGTTATGGACCAGATTGGCGACAAGAATGACGATTCAACGTGGCTTGAAGAAATCGCAGTTAAGGAAGCAATCAAGAACCTGTCAGACAGGGACAAACGCATCCTCACCCTCCGATTTTTCCAAGGAAAAACGCAGATGGAGGTTGCAAGCGAAATAGGCATTTCGCAGGCACAGGTCAGCAGAATTGAAAAAGGTGCGCTTGATACGATTAAGAAGAATATTTGATTATTCTAATATTCAACCTAAAAATCGTATTTATACGTATCCTATAAATTCGCAGGGACACTCACTCCGTGTCCACACACAAATTGCAATGCAATTTGTGTGAATGGGACGTCAGGGAAATTCCCCTATTAGGGGAAATGTCGCAAAGCGACAAAAGGGTTGCCGTTTTCGCAGAAAAGCCGTCCCCTACGACAATAAAGGAAACGTTATAATTTCACAGTGTAGGGAACGGTCTTGACCGTTCCGTTAATCTACAGTCAACTTATATTGTTTCGGAACAGTCAAGACTGATCCCTACATTTTATATGTGGATGCGGCACGCCATTTTCCTAAAAAAGTTTACTTATATTGCTCTAAAATCATAGGTCAATTTACCCCTAAAATCAATAGGTCATATTGCCATAATTAATATGGTGATTGATATGAATTTTAACGAAAGACTGAAAGAATTGCGCCAAGAAAAGGGATACACTCAGATTAAAATGCAGATGCTGACAGGCATTGACCAAAGTGATTATTCAAAAATTGAAAACGGCAAACGGTACTACACCTTTGAGCAATGCAGAAAAATTGCCCTTGCACTTGACACAAGTATGGACTACCTCGCAGGCTTAACCGACGAAAAGAAACCGTACAAACGCACTAAAACAGAATAACCCCAGCATAACAGGCTGCTCGTGATTGAGCAGCCTTCGTTGTTTTATTTTATGTGCGCTATTACTCAGTAAATAATCACAATCCATTCTCTATCTTAACGGGTGTCCGCATTTATCGCAGAATTTTGAATTGGAATCAATTTTGTTTCCGCAATTCGGGCAAAAATTTGGCTGATTATTAGCTGCTGAATTTTGCATATCCGTATTTGGTAGGTTGCTATAGGTATTCTGCAAAACAACAACATTCGATTTCGGCTTAACAGCAAGCATAACAATTCCGGCAATAACCATAACAGCGGAAAGAGCCATAAATATGTAGCAGGGAATCGAGTTTGTGGCATTTGTTCTCGCCTGATAGTCATGCATAAATCCTTCTATCCAGTGTGTTCTCGTTGTCTGCACCTCGTAGAGTTGAACAGCCGATACAATAAAAATTATTATACCGATAATAATCAGAATGATTCCAATTGCGACAAGAGCCGGATTTCGTTTTGATTTGTTCATATGATGCACCTCTTAGTTTTCTGTAATTTTAAAAATTCTAAAACTATGTTCTTCTAATTTTTTAAATATTCCATTACCTATGGGATATAATCCTTCACTTGTGTAAATCTCATTTCCTGATAAATCTAAAACTCTTGTTTTATATATTCCACTTTTTAAATTATACACGATTGAAAACAGTCCATTTTGATCTACAGGCAACAGATTCATACTTAAACAATTTGAATCTAATTGTTCATCATAAACAGTTTCTCCTTTTGTATTTATTAACGCGCAATTTCCGTTTTTATCTTGTGTAGTACAATAGCCATTGATAAATCCGAAATCATTATCATAATAACTCTTAAAGCTTTCTGCTATTACATCTCCGTCTAAATTTGTTATAGAATTACCACCACTATTCTTTATATAAAGCACTCCGTCATAGCAAGCTATTATTCTTCCAATTTCTAATTTTTCAAAAACTTCTAAATCTATTTTCTGTGTACTACCTGATTTATCAATAAGAAAACAGCCATCATTGTCTGTAACCGCAATTGTATTTTTATTTATGTTTTTCTCAAAGTCCAATAATTGAATTCGATTCATTGATTCGTTTTTATCAATACCGATGAAATTTTGTATTGCTTTATATTTATAGTC
This sequence comes from uncultured Clostridia bacterium, assembly GCA_945868935.1. Taxonomy (GTDB): domain Bacteria; phylum Bacillota; class Clostridia; order Oscillospirales; family Acutalibacteraceae; genus Ruminococcoides. Next base: position 2,874 of record CAMBNE010000011.1, on the reverse strand, counting down.
AGCAATTATATTATTATTAAAATCTATTAGTCCGAATTTTTCATTTTTACTTGCTATAAATAATTCCGGTGAGGCAAGTTCAAGACTGTCGTATTCTAGCGGAATTATTTCGTTTAATTCAAAATCTAATGCACCATACAAATAATTATTTTCTTTTTCAGGATTTTTATTGCCTACAATAATTGCACCGTGTTCCAAACTAACTGTATCATAATGTAAATATTGCATTTCTTTAGTTTTTAAATTATACAATGCATATCTGTCTTCAAGTGGAGCTGGACTTATACAAAGGACAGTAAAATCACCATATATACCTCTTATTTGTCCTGATTTACTACACCCCTCTTCAAGCGCAATATTCGAAATATTCGCAATCATATTTCCGTCCAAGTCATATATAACATTATAGGCTGCACAATCCGGTGAGTTGTAGTCTGAATAAATAATATTGAGTACAATATATTTATCCTCTGTATATACATTTGAAATTCTAAACTTACTATCTGTAATAGAATATCCGCTTGATTCAGCGGCTTCGTCAAGTAAAATTTCCTCAATCTTATAATTCGGCTTGCCCTGTGGCGGTTGAGCAATAAAATTTGTATTTTCATAATTTGGTTCTGTTGCAGGTTGTATTGTAACTTCTTCTGTTGTTACAACCTGTTGTGATGAATTACCGTTATTTTCAGCTGTTGAACTGCCCGATTGTTCACTTTGCGCACCGCAAGCACACAAAGATAATGTCATCATAGCTAAGGATAATGCAATCGCAAGTAATTTTTTCATAAATTATACTCCTCTCAAAATAATATAATTTAACCGAAATGCATATATTAAGCTTAATGTTATCAATATTTTGCAACAGAAAACTTAATATAAAAATAATTTTCGATTTGGAAACAATTATATTATACAGTTTTCGATTACAAAACGCAAGTAGTTTAGAATGTTTTTATTAAAAAAACTTTTTTGGAGGAAATCTTGTGTTTGATTTTGGTTTAAGAATTAAGGAATTGAGAGAAGCTCATAATATGTCACAGGAAGCGTTAGGTAGGAGAGTCGGCAGAAGTAAACCGGTTATAAGCAGTTATGAAAACAATATAAAAATACCTCCGCTTGATGTTCTGATTAATTTGGCAAACGTGTTCAACGTTTCGCTTGACTATCTTGTCGGCATCGATAAAAAGGAAAACCTATTTATAAATGATTTGAGCACTTCACAAATTGAGCTTTTGAAAATTATAATTGAGGAATTCAGAGAAAAGAAAGCTCCAAATAAAGGCTTGTCCATTCGTCAGCAGAAAATTTTGAATATGCTTTTAGTGGAGTTTTTTTCTTAATATTTTGGGATTACAATAAATATAATTCTCCTTATAAGATGATTATATTATCTTATAAGGAATTTATCAAGAATATTTTATCTGTTTTAGATATTATTTTCATCTGTAAAGTTTATAATGATATAATGAGCCTATAAAATAATTTTATAAAAGGTGTAATTATGGATTTTTCAACACGACTGAAAGAGCTTCGTACCGATAACGATATGTTGCAGTCAGACCTTGCAGAAAAATTGAATCTAAAATCAAGCGCAATATCAAAATATGAAAAGGGATTAACACAACCGAGTATTGAAACAATCATAAAACTTGCCGAGATTTTCAATGTTACGGTAGATTATCTTGTCGGTGCATCAGATATAAAAAATCCTTATGACGTAAGCCGAATTACACCTTCTGAAGCAGATTTAGTTGACAATTTCAGGAGATTATCTTTTGAAAATAAAATCAGGATTGACGAACGAATTAAAACAATGATTGAAAATAGCATATAAATTTTTTATAGTATTGTTACACATAAAAAGGCTGCTCGTGATGAGCAGCCTTTAGTTTTGCTATATTAAGTTATTTCGAAAATCAAAATTACTTATTGTTAACAGCAGCCTGTGCAGCAGCAAGACGTGCAATCGGCACACGGAAGGGTGAGCATGATACATAGTCAAGACCAATCTTGTGGCAGAATTCTACTGAAGACGGGTCGCCGCCGTGCTCGCCGCAGATACCAATGTGGAGGTTGGGATTAACGGGCTTGCCGAGCTTGATAGCTGTTTCCATAAGCTTGCCTACGCCTGTCTGGTCGAGCTTTGCAAACGGATCGTTTTCGAAAATCTTTGTATCGTAGTAAGCGTTGAGGAACTTACCTGCGTCATCTCTTGAGAAGCCGAATGTCATCTGTGTAAGGTCGTTTGTACCGAAGCAGAAGAAGTCAGCCTCTGTTGCGATTTCGTCAGCTGTAAGAGCAGCACGGGGAATCTCAATCATTGTACCAACTTCGTACTTGAGGTCAACGCCTGCAGCAGCGATTTCAGCGTCAGCTGTTTCAACAACAACCTTCTTAACAAACTTAAGCTCCTTGATTTCGCATACGAGCGGAATCATAATTTCGGGCTTAACTGTCCAGTCGGGATGAGCCTTCTGAACTTCGATAGCTGCACGGATAACAGCCTTTGTCTGCATCTTTGCAATTTCAGGATATGTTACTGCAAGACGGCAGCCACGGTGACCCATCATCGGGTTGAACTCGTGGAGTGAAGTGATGATAGCCTTGATATCTTCAACAGACTTGCCCTGAGCGTCAGCAAGCTTCTTGATGTCCTCTTCCTCTGTGGGAACGAACTCGTGAAGCGGCGGGTCAAGGAATCTGATTGTTACGGGGCAGCCCTCAAGAGCTTCGTAAAGAGCCTTGAAGTCACCCTGCTGATAAGGAAGAATCTTGTCAAGAGCAGCTTCTCTCTCTTCAACTGTATCTGCGCAAATCATTTCACGGAATGCAGCGATTCTGTCCTCTTCAAAGAACATATGCTCTGTACGGCAA
>CAMBNE010000010.1 GCA_945868935.1 uncultured Clostridia bacterium | reverse complement strand
ACTTCATCACTTGTATATCGCTCTACATGCAGATTTATTCAGCGTTTTCCTAACAGTAATATAAAAGCTGAAATCCTTTTCATAATTTTGCCTCCTGAAACAATATTGCAATTCTAAATTATCACACAAATCTGTTCCAAAGCTGTTACGGTTGAAAAAGGTGATAATTTACTGTAAAATTTATTTGTAAATTTCAGATTCGCAACAGATTACTGCTGTAGAATAATATGGGGTGATTTACAATGTACAGAATTTTGCTTGTTGAAGATGATAACAGAATATGCACAATGATTCGGAATTTCTTTAATTTAAAGGGTGGCGAATTTAAAATAGATTTTGCTTTTGACGGTAAACAGGGAATCAAATCGGCGTATGAAAACATATATGATTTACTACTTCTCGACATTATGATACCCGAGCTTGACGGCTTTGAGGTATGCAGAGAAGTACGGCGGTACAGCGATGTGCCGATTATGTTTATAACCGCCAAATCAGGTCAGGAGGACATTCTGACAGGCTATGCACTCGGCTGTGACGACTACATAACAAAGCCGTTTTCCCTGCCTGTGCTTTACGAAAAATCAAAAGCGCTTGTAAAACGCTCCAAGGGATTGATTCGTTCTGATATTCTAACCGTAGGAAATATCACGCTCAATCCCAACAACGGAACGGTAACAAGCGACGGGAAGGAGATTGAGCTTAAAGCAAAGGAATACGGCGTACTGAAAATTCTTATTGAAAACAAAAACAGCGTTGTTTCCCGTGAACAGCTTTTAAACAAGGTCTGGGGTTATGACAGCCTTTTTGACGGCAGAATTCTTGACGCTCACATCAAAAACCTGCGAAAAGCACTCGGAAATAATGCAAAGCTTATTAAAACGCTTCGCCGTCGTGGTTACAAATTAGAGGACGAAAAATGAGAAAGCGACTTTATAAAGAACACAGAAAAATGTTTTGCAGGGTAATTTCGGCTTTGCTGGTACTAAGTGTGCTGATTTTTTCAGTTTTCTTTTACCTTATGTTTGAGAGTGAAAAATCACAGCTTATTAAAAATGCAGAAAACAATTTCAATGTGCTCACCTCAAATTTAAAAAATACTTCTTTTGCAGACAAAAGCTTTGCAGATTTTCTGCTCAATTCAGGCAGAGCAAAAAACTCGGAAATCATCATAACCGACAGTAACGGAGATGAGTTTGCAAAAAGCGAAAACAAGCTTGCCCTTGATTTTTACGACGATGATTATGAGTCAGTTATGGGGTTTGTCAGTTTTGAAAATTTCAGAAGCTCTGCAACCGATGAGCAGTACAAAAAAATAACAGACCTACTGAGTAACAGGTCTGACGGGATAAGCGAATATTTACTTTTGATGACTGAGTTTTACATTTCCTTCGACGGAAAAGAAATTTACCCGAAAAAGGTTGAAATAATTCCGTCAATGCTCAAAGGCGGTGATTACAACGCAGAAAACACTGTTGAACAATTTTATCTTGCTCCAAAGGATATTCAGAATTGCAAACTCAAAAAATCAGGCAAAAAGTGCGACAGCATTATTTTAAGCGATTTTGTCTGCGGAGGTTATTCAACCGGCAGCCTTATTAAGACAGCCAAAGACATAATAAAAAATCAACCGGCAGAAATTTCGGAAAAGGCTGTTAAAGAAAATTTATTCACATATATCTACTTAGATTCCGAAAACATATCAGACAACGGTTTAACCGTAACGTATGCCGAGCAAATCAATGTGCTTGACGAATGTTACGAGCGAATGCTTTTGATGCTGATTTATATCGCCGCTTTACTTATTATTTCCGCACCGATTATATGGATAATTTCACGTCGAAACGTAACTCGACAGCTCTCCCTTGAGAGTGAGCGAAAAAATCTCACAAGCGCTATTGCACACGACATTAAAACTCCCCTATTCATCATCGGAGGCAATGCCGAAACTATGCTTGAGCTTTCTGACAATGAGGCACAAACCGAATGTGCAAAAAATATTTTAGACTGCTCGGAATCTGCAAACCGACTTATCGAAAATATGCTTGAGCTGTCACGGCTCGACTTTGACAGCTACTCGCTTAACAAGGAAAATATTAGTCTTAACGAAACTGTAAACAAGTTAATTCACAAATACTGTGTTGAAATAACGATTGAGCACAAAGATAAAATCAATATACTTGCCGACAAACTGTTAATCGAAAGAATGCTGTCAAATCTGATTGACAATGCAATAAAATACACCGATAACAAAAGCAGTATAAAAATTGCGCTGTGTAAAAACAACCTTTTAATCAGCAATCATTGCAAGGGTATTGATAACGATAACCTAACTGATATTTTTGAACCCTATAAACGTCTTGCAAACAAAAGCGGAAGCGGTCTGGGCCTTTCAATAGTAAAATCAATTTGTGAACTGCATAATTTCGGATATTGCGCTTACATAAAAAATTCACGCATTACTTTCCGGATTGAATTTTAAAGGCAACTAAACATTCTTTATTGTATTCATAGCTTGCTCTTCTTACATCTCAAATCCATCCGTAATTCCATTCAGATTTGTCAAATTTCTTTTTACATAATAGAGTTCTGTAATTTCGAAAGTTGACGGGTCGGGTGAAGTTGCTGTTTTCATCGGGTATCAGCGGAACATCTCGTTTGTTTGTGGCACTTTTCTCTTATATTTCTTACAGTAATATGCTGCACTAAATTGCCTTTAGCAAAATCAGGATTTAGCTCCTATACTATTTTCCGCTTTCAAATACATACAGATACAAATCTTCAAGGGTTGGTTTTACGAGGTGTATTTTGTAATTTTCGGGCGGATTGTCGGTTACGGTGCGCACAATGATTTTGTCGTCATTGTGGCATAGGTTTGAAACTCTGTGGTTGTCCTGAAAATATTTTAAATTCTCCTTGTCAACTTCAATCTCAAACACCTTGTTTTCAATCTCCTTTATGAGATTGTTGCAGGTTTCGTGCGACACAAGCCTCCCGCTTTTCAGCAGGATAATTTCCTTTGCAATAAACTCAATGTCCGATACAACGTGGGTTGAAATCAACACTATTTTATTCTCCGCAATTTCGCTTATGAAGTTGCGGATTCTTATTCTCTCCTTCGGGTCAAGTCCTGCCGTCGGCTCGTCAAGCAAAAGTATTTCGGGATTGCCGAGCAACGCCTGTGCAAGCAGAACACGCTGTTTCATTCCTCCCGAAAATTCTCTGATTTTCTTGTGAGCAACTTCGCCAAGGTTTACTACCGACAGCAATTCATCGGTTTGCTTTTTTGCCTCTTTTCGTGATATACCTTTAAGCGACGCCATATACAGCAAAAACGCTCTTGCCGAAAGCTGTTCATAAAAGCCCTGTTGTTGCGGCATATAGCCAAGCCGCCTGCGAAATGACTTTCCGAGCTTCAGAATATCCGTTCCGTCGCAGAGAATATCTCCCGAAGTCCTGCATACGTTGTCCGTTATCAGATTCATCAGCGTGCTTTTTCCTGCGCCGTTTGAGCCTAAAAGTCCGTAGATTCCGTTGCTAAGCGTTATGCTTACTCCGTCCAAAGCCGTATGATTTCCGTATTCCTTAACAAGATTTTTTATTTCAAGCCGCACTCTTACGTCCTCCCTCTCTGCACCATTTTCGCTTTGCAATAAACATACTCACTACGCCTAAGGCTGTCAGCAATACAAGCGGTATCAAAAACGTACAGCCGTCCGAAGTATTAAACAGCTCCGTAAACGCTATCGGGATTGATACTGACGCATACGCAAAAATCTCAATTCCTACTGCATACAAGGCTGACGGAACAAGCAATATTACAGCCGAGAGCACAGCACCGAGCTCATACCTTGAGAAAGCCGATGCAAGACAAACGATATATGTAACGGCAAGCATCATAATTAGCCTTGAAAGATACATAATTACAACAAATCCGCCTAAGCTGATATTAAACGGCGCATTACTGAAAAACTCAAGGCTTTTCATCGGTGCGTCAAGATTGTCAAGTGAAAACTGACTGCACACATCGTAAAGCTCGACAGACATAAAGCAAAGCCAGATGAGCAAGGAAACAAGCGAAACTGCAACGAGCTTTTTGCTGAAAAGATAACCTCTTCCCCTGTAGCTTGCCATAAGGCTTTTATACATTCCCGAACGCTTTTCAAACGCAAAAACATTTGCCGAAATTATAATAATGCAAAAAATTGAAAGGAGAGTAAAATTCTGCCGACGTGAAAATCCGCTTTCGCCTATCAATTTTTCATAACCGTTCGGATTAACAAGCCATACGTCGTTACCCTCTGATTTTTGTGTTTGTATATAGTCAAATTTTTCGTTCAGCCTTTTAAGAGCCTCACGCTTGCTGTCAAAAGCGTCATTTTTTAAAACGGATTTTTCAAACTCTTCATCGGTAATAGTTTTTTCCGCATAATCCTTACAAGCTTTTTCGTATTCCGATTCAACGTCTGATATTTCAGTTTCCAGATTTATGACATACTGCTCTGATTTTTCGGTCACTTCTCCGCCGTATTCCCGATAAAATGTATTCATTATGCCGTCTGCACCGCTGTAATAGATTTTATCCGTCGTTGTCATCGACAGCATTACAAGCAGAAGTAACGCAAGCACAACAATTCCCTTGTTTATAATCAACAGCTTGTAAAGCTCTGTTCCTGTAACAGTCAGCTTTTCAACGGCTTTTCGGTACAAGGTCGTGATTTTTCCGACTGCTTTAATAATCGCTGTTTCGAGCCTGCCCGAGGTTTTTTCGGGGTACTTAAACGCTGAAACACAAATGCAGAGGACTGCAAAAATGACTGTAAACAATATTGAAGAAAATATAACAAGCCAAAATTGATTTATTACGATTACAAAGGCGTTGACGTTGTTGTATTTAAGTATTGTCTGCGTCGGATTTATGTATGAAAACAGGTTCATATATTTTAACACCGCAAGATTGCTCTGACTCGGTAAAAATGCAAAAAGCGCAAATTCAGCGGCAAAAATTATTCCTAAAGCGCCCGAAGCGAGAGTAATATTCTGAACGCCCGACAAAACAAACCATACAAGAAACGAAAGTGTAAGCTGAAGTAAAATATTTATCAGCACATAAAACAGAATAAAACTCATTTCGGACATCGGGAAAATAAAATTCTGAAACTGCTTGATTGACTGTACGTTTCTGAACAAGTCCTCCGCACCGCCGTAAAGCAAAAATGCTGTCAGAAACAGCGTTCCGTACATAATTATATTTGCCGCCGCAATTGCAAAAATTAAAATTCCCGAACGTCTGAGGGCAAGCGTGAGTCTTCCCTTTGGCGTTGAATAGACTACATTCCACAGACCTTTTCTGCGTTCCTCAAGAAACGCAAGCACAAGCACAATTATGAAAAACAGCATAAGGTAATGCGCCAAATCAAACTCAAGCACGGATGTCAGAGGTTTGTCGCTGCCGATTTCAAGCTCAACTCTTTTGAGGACGGAATAGTCCTCAACGGTTTTTTCAATGTTGAGCTTTGAAAGTGAATTTTCCTCGGAAAATATGCTGATAATACTCATCTGCACGGCTTCTTCGTCAATCCCTTTGAGATAATCGGGGTAGCCCATTATGTAATCAAGCTGATTTTTAAGCTCGGTCAGAGCTTCGCTTTCCGAAACAAGCTTTGCTCTGTCAATACTGTTTTTGTTGCTGTCGTACTCCTCGGCAATTTGCGGAAACTCATTTCGCAGTCGGATTTCTTCATCAAGCCAGATTTCCTTGTATTCCTCATAATTTTCCGCCTTGATGTTTTCGTACGACATCAGATTAAGAATTGCAGAGGTGTATTCAATGCTTGAATTAAGCTCTTTTTGGATTTCCGAAACACTCTTACCTTTTAAATCGGCAAGAGTGTTTTTGTAGGCATAACTTACCTGCGACAGTTCTGCACCGCTTTGACCCACGCTGTTGTACTGCGCATTAAGGAAAAAACCAATGCAGATTGCAAAAAGCAAAATATATGTAATTATAATTTTCTTACTAAATAAAATACGTTTCAGTTCCATATCCGTTTATTTATTGAGGACAACTTCTCCGCTGTCGTGGCTGACAGAGTAAATCGTCCTCCATTCTTTTTTATCCGTACCAATCTGCGACTTGTCAAGAGCTTTAAGACCGTTGTCTATCATATAGATATTCTGCATTGTCACACCAACCAAGAGTTCACAGCTGTCCGGAATCTCAATTGTATCAGCAGTCTTGCCGTCAAAGGTCATTACGGAAAGCTTGTATTCACCCGACGATATATTATCATTCCCCGAATTTGAAAGATAAATATACTTTGAATCGCTGAAAATGTGCCACGAATTATCGGGACAAGGTACAAATTCCTTAACATTTTTACCGTCAAGTGTGCAGACAAAAATCTTTTTGGGAGCAATATCCGAGTCAAGATAGAACAGCCTGTTGTCTGCAACGGTAAAACAGCTGTATGAATTGACAAGACTGTAAATTTTGTCCGTTTCAAAATCATATCTGCATATACCGCCCTCCCACTCGTTATAGTTGTCGTCAACAGAATAGCTGTATGAAAAATAAAGGCTGTTGCCTACACCCATAAAGCGGTTTATCCCTGCGGCAGATTTGTTTGATTCAAAGACAAGTCTTTTACTTTCCTTGTTTTCAAGACTCATAGAATACAGCTTTGTTCCGTCATCTGCATTAATGCTCCAGAAAACATAACCTCTGTGCACGGTAAACACTCCGATAGTGTTTATGTCGGTTGTGTCAAAGAGAGTACAGATTTCCTCTCTTGTTGAGCCTGTTTTGCTGACCTTAAAAAGCGAAATTGTCTTTGCGGAATTGTTTGAAGATAAATCATCGTTTCCGCCGTTTTCTTTTCCGAGCAGATAAAGGCTGTCGTCATAATAAGCTATTCCTTTATCATAATAAAATTCACTCTCATCAAAAGCGGCGTTGCAGTCGGAGTCGTATGCATCAATATCGTGCTTACAATCAGGTTTATTGCAGAGAGGAACGGTAGTTTGCGACCGATAGTCGCAGTAATATAATGCGCCCCTGTAAAACATATAATCTCCGCTGCCGTTTGAAACTTTCATATCACATCTTGCAATAAATCCCGTCTGGTCGTCACCGAGTCTGAACTCCGTATCACCGTTCGGGAGCGGAGCGTCATTGCTGAGCTGTGTATCGTTTGAAACATTTGTGCTGTCAGTTTCTCCTGTCGTTTCGGTACTTGTAATTGTGCTTTCTTCGCCGCTGTTGCAGGACGAAAAGCTAAGAAGTAACATCAGCGATAAAATAAAAGAAATACACTTTTTCATAACATCTCCCCCTTCAAAATAATTACTGATTCAAAATAAACTTGTCTTCTTTTATTGAGTAAACAGTATCAGCGTCATATACTCCTGTTCCGATTTTTGATTTATCGAAAGCCTGAAGTCCATATTCAACCGTTTCCACAAAAAGGAAATCCGTTCCTCCGCCCTGTATCAGGTAGAAATTCGGCACTTTAATCTTGTCAATGATTTTTCCGTCTGTAGACACTATATTAACCGTATCCGAATTTTCGCTGTCGTAATACAGATAAAGATATTTACCGTCAGTCAACAGCATATTGGAAGCATCGGGAGCTTTTATTAATTCCGTCACTTCCTTTGACGCCGTATCGCAAACATAAACGAAATCAGGATTTTTGAAATTCAGAAAGTAAACTGATTCTTCAATTACTGCAAACGAGCCTAAATTATCGCAAATCTCTTCAACCTTGCCGCTCTCAATATCTGCTCTGCATATCTTTCCTATCCATTTTTCATAGGTATCATCTTCGGAACAGAGTTTTGAAAAATAAATATAGTTACCGCTTCCTGCTATCCTGTTAAATTCAGAAGCCATTCCGCCTGCTTCACAAATAATATCAGCTTCACAGCTTTTTAAGTTCACACGGTAAAGTGCGGCTGTGCTTTCGGACGTCCTGAGTGAACAGAAAGCATAACCTCTGTGTACTGCAAATTCGCCTATGTCGTTTTGGTCGCTTATGCTGAAAATCTTACACACTTCTTCCCTTTCGGAGCCGTCGGGGCTGATTCTATATATACTTACGGCATATTTATCCTTGCTGTTTTTGCCGAGCAGATATAAATCTTTGTCATAGTACGAAAAACCTTTTTCATAATAAAACATATCAGAGGGTATGAACGCATTGCATTGATTATCCTCATTCTCCAAAGCGTAATTTTTGTGCTCGCAATCAGGCTTCCCGCAGACTAAAACACAGGTTTTACTACTTATGTCGTAATAAAACAACTGATCCTGAACAAAGAAATAATACCCCTCACCGCTTGATACCATCATAGCGGAACGTGTTGTATAAAACGGCTGGTCGTCATAGCCGAGCGAAAAAGTGTTATTACCGATATTTTTACCAGCACCGTTACTCATACTTTCGCCTGTGCTTTGATTTGCTGAATTTTTGTCGTTACCGCTGTTGCAGGAACAAAACATACATACTAAAGCAATTGCCAGTAATAAAGCCATACATTTTTTCATACATTCTCCTCCCGTTTGTTTATACTAAAACCTGATTAAAAGCTTTATAAGATTTTTGAGCATATTTTTTGTCAGACGAGTGAGATTCCGCAGAAATGCTGACGCATTTTGAGGACAGTTCACGAAGTATGACGGAAAATATCTCAAAAGATATTTTAGTTTTTAATTAGGTTTTAGTATTATATTCATATTATATTATCAGTCTGTTTTTTATCTGTAGTTTACTATAATAATTAAGAAATTTTTGTTGTTATAGTATCTCAATAAACTATATATCACAAAAGACAAGGGCTTCCTGTTCGTCAACAGCACAAGCTGGTCTGGTGCAACGCAAACGGTTGACCTTGCAACATGGGAAGGCAAAAATCTGTTTGTACCTACTCCCGACGGAAACAAACTAAGCGGTAAGTGGGAAGTTTATACCCCATAAAATATATTTAGTTTTTCTCGGATAATTCCACTTATCTCACAGGTTAATGATTTTGATTTTTAACTGAAATAAATGTTTTGATTTCAACAGTTCTCCACCTTAAAAATCATTAATCGCAAAAAGCCCCTGACAGATTGCCGACTGTCAGGGGCGTTGAATTTATGTAGATTATTTTTAATAAACTGAACAAATAATAATCAGTCAGGCAATCCAAAAATCAAAACAAAATTTATATTCAATATATTTGCCAATGAGGATCTAACTATTCTTTTTCTTTGTTTTCTGCGACGCAGATTTTGAACTATGGATTACTTTACAATGAATTTTTATTATGTTATGATATACATAGTAACGGGAGAGCTAAGTTGGCAGGAATTTTTCAATAGCATCAAAAAAGCATCAATATTACAAAAACGCAATTCTGATGTTCAAACTTTGGCTTAAAAAGTGGCTTATCTATGCGGTTTTGAGCTTTCAACAGTCGCTCCAAAACCGCGTGCCGAGGGTTCAAGTCAGCTGACTTCCCATAAGGAACATATAACTTATTTTTTTTACAGAGTAGGTAGCATTCGCTATCTGCTCTGTTTTTTGCTGTGATTCTTTGCGATTAAATTCTCACCAGAATTTCCCTATATGTGTCAGAAATATATCAATCTCATACTTTGCTCCGGGGTTGTCTTTATCATTTTCGTGTATGGTGATTTTACTTACAAAGGTTCGGAGTATCTCAGGGGTCAGTTCTTCAATATAGATGTATTTGTTTGCCAAGGCAATGAATCTGTCGACATTGCTTTCCTCAGTTTTAATTGTATTTATCTGATTTTGCAGTTCGGGTATCTTTGCTTTTAGCCCATGCAGTTCAGCAGTATAGCTGTCGGACAGAAGTCTGTACTGGTCATCGGGAATTTTACCAAGTGCGTTATCCTCATACAGTTTTCTGAATATTACATTCAACTCGTTTTTGCGGTTATTTAACCTATCAAGCTCGGTTATCTTCTGACTGAGCTTTTTTCGGCTTTCAGATAAACTTCTTTTGCTGATGCACTCAACAAACTTATCTTTTTCATTGACCGCATAATAAATTGCCTGATTAATTTCCTCTCTGACAATCTCATCTAATACAATTTCACGGATTCTGTGCGGCAATACACAATCGCCGTCCTTGTGTCTGCGGTAGGAACTGCACATAAAGTAATAGCTTTTTGGCTTTGCTTTGTGTCCGCTGTTGTAGGTCAGCCTTGCTCCGAAGTCTGCACAGTATAGTAAACCGCTGTACTTATTGATATTTCCTGACTTTGTAATTCTTCGTTTGCCCTCACGAACTTTCTGAACAATGTCCCAGATTTCCTTGTCAATTATAGCTTCGTGAGTATTTTCAAACCTGAATTGATTTTCTGCAGGAACAAGTTTCTTTTTCCTATCCTTGTAGGATAAAGTTGTGGTTTTGCAATTAACCGTATGTCCAAGGTACACCTCATTTTCAAGCATACCGACAATGGTCTTTATCACCCAGCTGTATCGGTCTGTAATGTCAGTTTTCTGAATGATAACTCCGTCATTTTCATAGTGGTACACCGATGGTCTTGGAATTTTCTTCTCAGCGAGAACCTTTGAGTCCTTGCGTGAAATAATGACCTTTGACAAAACGAAAGTAGTTCCTCCGGAATATGCAAGAGTACTTGATAATAATATCAAATTTCACTTTCTAGATGAGGCGGGAATGACTTTACATACCATTGATGATTCTGACTTCAATATTGTCATTTCAAATAATCAGAAAATAATTGTCAAGAAAAAAAGGAAGTCAGATACACCTACAGATATATTATTCGGCTCAGGTTCGTTATTAGCGGATATTTACGGTGACGATACAGATAGCGATGATGTATGGGATGATGCATCTTTGATTGATAATCAGCGATTTAAAAAACTATGCAGATTACCTCAGCTTAGAGTATATGTCGATGAGGCGCATCATTTATTTGGCTCACAGCTTGAAAAAGAGTTACGTGCAGGCACGGCTAATAAGACCACTTTACGAAATACTATCAATATGCTCGCAAAGAGTACTTCAATTGTAGCGTGCTACAACTATACAGGTACACCGTATGTAAACAAACAGGTTTTACCTGAAGTCGTTTATGCCTATGGATTAATTTAGTCTATTGCCAAAGGTTTTCTGAAAGACGCTGCTTTAAAAGGATATTAAAATGTTAACAACGAGGACTTTCTGAGAGAGTCAATAAAAGACTTCTGGGGAAAATACGGAAACAAGACCTATGAAGGTTTATTATTGCTTTCATTATCTCATCTGTCTATATGATATTATAGATTCTTAGTATGACTCAATATTATTTATCTAGTTGTGTGATTTAAAGTTTTTAGTTTTGAACAAAACTTGAAAGTGACTATCTTAATCATATAATTTTATATCCATAATTTTTATCGAGTGTTTTAAAAATAATGTTTATATCTTGTTAATTTACATTATATCATTCATTAATAATAATTTTGTGTTTATTTTTAAATTTTGTGACAAGAATAGTGTAATTGTTATAATTTATCACAACTTTTTTCTGCTATTTTGATAATAGAAAATATGTACAAAAAGATGTATACTATAAAATAACTACAACAATAATTTAAATATAGAAAGTTGGGTATAAGGATGTTTCAGCGATTTGACTCTGAAGACTTATTTAAAAACTCAATAAAAAGCGGAATTACTTTATTTTGCGGAGCTGGTTTTTCTATAATGGCCAGTAGTATTAATGGTAAAAAATTACCGGATGGAGCTGGCTTGTTAGAGGAACTAAAAAATGAATTTTCTGATATAAGTGACTATAATAATTTATCTAGGGCTTGTACTAAAATTGTAAGGAGTGATAAAGCTAGTTTTTATAAATATTTAGAAAAAAGATTTACCGTAACAGATTTTGATCCAATATATATGAACCTAACAAAACTGAATATAAAAAGCATTT
>CAMBNE010000009.1 GCA_945868935.1 uncultured Clostridia bacterium | reverse complement strand
AGAGTAAGAACAGGCAGACTCGGAATAGAATTTTAGCCAAATATTCAAACCTATATAAATCACCAACGGCTGACGGAAACAAAACACCGTCAGCCGTTATTTTACATTTTATTAATTACTCACTTTTTGCATTGTCCGAAGATGGACTGACCGCTTTTTTATCAAGATATTCCTTTGGATATACCACGAAAAACAGGAATAAAGGAATGTACTCTGCCAACAAATATAAAATGTTAACGAAAAACGAAATATATATTCCATTGGAAAACACGCTGTTAATGTTCCCGCTGTTGTCAGACAAAATAAACGTAATAAACGAAATATCTATTCCAAGTGTTCCGATTTCAAAAATAAAATACAAACAAAAGCTTACAGCAAATAAGATTGATAAAATGAGCTTTGCTGTTTTATTTTCGGGTACGAGCTTATTCCTTTTATTAAAAACTAATATTGCTGTGGCAATTGCTATTTTAGATACAGCAAACAGGTAAAACAACGGCTTACGGAATACAGCTCCTAAAATACTTAAAAAATCTGCACCAAATACAACAAATAACTGATACAATCCGTTTGTTAAATATAAAATGTTTGCAATCAGGAATAACTCAGCGAAAATTTTTATTATATCAATATTAAGTTTATTTTTAGTCAATATTGTTATTGCAAGCAAAACAAACGCTGTCAATAACAACCCCTGCGAAACAATATCAACTGCACTATATATTATATAAACCAATGCATACATATCTTGCAGAAATAAATAAACTTCGTATATAATATTTCCGACAAAGCCTAAAGAACAAATTATCAGAAGAACGGAAATAACGATACCCAGAATTCTGACATTCTTTTCTGCCCTTAATTTTTCAACCATATTCAGCCACCTCATTGTTAATTTCCGCATTTTTAGCTTTATATTCCGATTATACCATCAAATATGACAAAGTCAACAGCACACCGTCGATTATTTCACCGGCAGAGATAACCATAATTAAAAACCTCCGTAAGCCTGTTGCTCTCGGAGGTTTTCTGTTACTATCTTATTTATTTAATACTTCTTCAATTGACTTCTTCACTCTTGAAAGTCCCTCAAGGAGCATATCATCTTCAATTACAAGCGGAGGCATAATCTTAACAACCGAGCCTTCTCTGCCTGCACATTCGCAGATGAGCTTTTTCTCAAAGCACTTCTCAATTACCTCTTCCGTAAGCGAAGAATCAATTGCGCCGAAGTCGATACCCCAGATAAGTCCGATACCTCTTAACTCAAGTCTTGAGTCGAGCGGCAGGATTTCCTCGGTGACGTACTTCTTAACAAGCTCGCCCTTTCTTCTTGTTTCAGCCTCAACGTCATTTTCAAGCAGATAATCAATAGCCGCCTTGCCTGCAACAAACGAAAGCTGATTGCCTCTGAATGTGCCGTTGTGCTCGCCGGGCTTCCAGTCGTCAAGCTCGTCCGTATGAAGAACGATTGCAAGCGGCATACCGATACCGCCGATTGACTTTGACATAACAACAATGTCGGGGGTGATTCCTGCACGTTCAAACGAGAAGAATGTGCCGCTGCGGCAGCAGCCTACCTGAACATCGTCAACAATCATAAGAATATCGTTCTTTGTGCAGAATTCTCTTACGTCACGCAGGAACTGATCGTCAAAAACTCTGATTCCGCCCTCAGCCTGTACGGTTTCCATAACTACTGCGGCAGGCTTTTCAACGCCCGAATGGTCGTCGTCAATAAGAGTCTGCATATACTTTATAACGTCAAGTCCCTCAAACATATACGGAGCAGGAATGTGAGTACAATCGGTAAATGTTGCGCCTGCGCCGTTTCTTGCGTACATCTCGGATGTAAGCGAAAGTGCACCGAGAGTCATACCGTGGAAACAGCCCATAAACGAGAAAATATTTCTGCGTTTTGTGGTCTTTCTTGCAAGCTTTACAGCCGCCTCAATTGCGTTTGTGCCCGTAGGGCCTGTAAACTGAATTCTGTACTTGTAGCCTCTCGGCTCAATAATCTTCTTTTCAAGCGTATCAATAAACTCACGCTTGGGCACGGTGTACATATCAAGAGCGTGAATAATTCCGTCTGTTGCAAGGTAATCAATTACCTTTCCTTTGATATAGTCGTTGTTGTGACCGTAGTTTACAGCGCCTGCGCCGCAGAAAAAGTCAATGTACTTATCGCCGTTTTCGTCAGTCATAACTGCGCCCTTGGCGTCGGTGAACACCTTCGGGAAATGTCTGCAATAGGAACGAACGGAAGATTCGTATTGCTCAAAAGTATTAGTTTTCATATTCATCATACCCTCGCATTCTCTGTAATTTTTATATATCCTGCAATTGCGCCCTGCATAATTGCTTCAATCTGTTCGGGCTCGTCGGGAAGCAGAACAAGCAGCTGGTGCTGTGCTCTGATAACATACCCGTCGTCGCCCGTCGGATTTTTAAGCTTTTTACAATCATCTACGCAGGAGCTTTTAATAAGACGTGAAACAACATTCTTAACATCTCTTTCATCGCCAAAGCCTAAACCGCCTATGACAAAAACTATATTACATTCTCCGAACGCTTCTGTCAAGACATTACATAAACTCCCCTTGTCGGCGGCAAAAGAAATATCGCTTACATCAAGGTTAAGCTCCGAAAAACTCTTTTTGAGCGCACGCTCGCAAAGTGAAGTTTTCCTCGCCGAATAAAATACTGTTTTACATTCCACCATACTCGCCTCCTGCTACTGCGACTGTGCGTACTCAGGTTTCAGCTCATAATCAAATACGGGTGCAATATCCATATCGCAGATGACATTGCTGTAGTCGAGTCCCCATTCCTTAAACTTGTAGTCGTAATAATCGTCACTCGGTTTTGTCGGATTTGCAGGAGCTTTAGCCGCCTTTCCGTACTCAACCTTCTGTTCTGTCAGCACAGAGCCGTCGTAATTGAGGAATCTTACCGTCAGGTAAATCTTCGCCTGAGCCGTGGGCTGAGGAGCAGTCTGACTGTTTGCTCCGTTTGCACCCGACGTGCTCGACGGTGAGCTTGTCGGCTCAACAACCTTCTGATTCTTGAAGTCGTAGTCGCCGTTGTACCAGTCGATTTGTCCCTTTTCATACGCTGTGCAGAAATCCGTAACAGTCGGTCTTGTTCCGCCGTAGGCAGAGTAATAAACCTGCGGCCATACAATGTTATTGTTAAGCGACGCCTTTGAAACGTCAACCTTTTTCGACTCGCCGACTCTCACCTTTCTTGCCACAACAACCGTTCTCCAGTTTGTGAACTCATAGGAGCAGGTTGAAAGCGTGATAAGCTCGTCGTCCTCGTTAACGTCAACAGGGCAGTTGAACAGCGAGCGGATTCTAACGTTGTAAACGTAATTCATAAAGTCCTTTTCGTTCTGGAAGTCGCCTATCATATAATTGAAGAACTCGCCCTGAGTGGAAAGCGTGTTCGTCTTGAACACGGAAATAATCTTGTACGTTCCCTGCTCGTCGGGAGTGTCGAACTCTATTACAGGCGATTTCTTGTAAAAGTCAAGGTCGCCTGTCGTTCCGCCGTACTTGAGCAAATCGCCGAACATTGAGCCGTCCTGGATGTGGTGGCCGTGAATTACAACATTTTTGCTGTCTGTACCCTTTGTACAGCGGTAGTCAAGGAAAATACTGCCAAACGAATCCCAGTCCTTCTTGTAGTTGTGCGAAAGATAATACTGATACGTTCTGTCGTCGCCCTTATGCCACAACACGGGATAGTCAATCTGCGTGTTGTCAAGCTGAATCCAGCCGACAATCTCCTCGTTGATTTCCTTGAGCTTTTTCCAGTCTATAGTATCTCCCTTGTCGGGCTTTTTATTACTTCCGGTGTTGTCCTCGGTGCCGTGAGCAATCTTCTGAATTTCACCGTTGAGAGCGGCGTTTCTCATACTCAGGAACACCATATTGTACATCAGCAGTGAAAGAGCAGTCAGAAAAACAAGGAACGATGCGATTACAACGCACTTTCTTGCAACCTCCTTGCCGCCGTCGCCCCTCATCGGGATAAAGCGGTAAGCAAAGCCTGTTCTTTCGGGTACATACTCTTTAATGCCGAAACCGTCGGGATAATCCTCTGCGGAGTTTTCAAAAACTTCCTTCGTTCTGACCGCCGCAAGCGAAATTACATCGTCGTCGTTTTCGCCCGTGAGGCTCGCCTGCGGAAGTACGGCAACCTGCAAGCCTTTGAACATAAAGCAATAGCCCTTGTAGCCGTTGCCGAATTCTCCGAGCTTGAACACCTTTGACTTTTTGCGGTAGAGCCTGAATTCTTCTTCAAGAGCGTCAAACTCCTCCTGCGTTGCACCCCTCTTTTTAGCGTCGTTAAATGCCTTATCTCTCTTTTTCCAGTAGTCCTTAGGCGTGCGCTCGTTTGCACTGTGCTCCGCCTCGGCAACCGTTTCAACAAAGTACTTTCTGAAAGAAGTGCTGTCGGTCGTTGAAAGCGCGTTTGCAATAATTACAACGTCCGGTCTGTTGTCGGATTTTGCAATCTCGTCAAGAGAAGCCTTGATTTTCCCCGACCTGAGCACGGTGTTTTTAACGTCCGTCAGCGTGTAGCCGTATTTGTCGAGCCTTGCCTTAAGCTCGGGCTTTTTGTCGACAAGACCGACGGCGTTCTTGTTTCGAACTACAGAAATAATTTCAATATTAACCTGATTCACCTGAGTATCACCCCTTGCACATTAGAACACTTGAAATTACTCATAAATCTTAAGTAACAGGTGTAGGGAACGACCCCTGTGTCGTTCCTATATAAGTTAGATGATTTTTCTTAAGGAACGACACAGGGGTCGTTCCCTACGATATTTTTACAAGATTTTTTGTTCCGACATACTTCTATCAGTCGTCGGCTGAAATATATGTTATCTTAAGGTTTTGCAGAGCCTCGTCAACAAGTGGTGCAAAGCCTGCCTTTTCCTGAGCCTCTTTTACGTATTTTAAAACAGGTCTTGTGCGTGGGTGCTTCGGTGTAAACACCGTACAGCAGTCCTCATAAGGCTCAATCGAAGTTTCGTAGGTATCTATCTTATATGAAATATCAATAATTTCCTGTTTATCCATACCAATCAGCGGTCTGAACACAACCATATCGGTTGCTTCGTCGGTACAGCCGAGTGCGCCGATTGTCTGGCTTGCAACCTGACCGAGGCTTTCGCCCGTAATGAGTGCCGAACAGTCGTTATCAAGGGCAATCTTCTCGGAAATCTCCATCATCAGACGGCGCATAATAATTGTAAACAGTTCCTCGGGACAATCGTCCTTTATCTTCTCCTGAATTTTGGTAAACGGAACGGTGTACATTGTCATTCTTCCTGCATAACGGCTTACCTTTTGCAGGAGCTTTACCACCTTTTCCTCGGCACGTCTGCTCGTGTAGGGCGGACTTGCAAAGTGAACGGCGGTGAGCTTGATTCCACGCTTAGCCATCATATATGCGGCTACGGGCGAGTCAATTCCTCCACTTATCAGAATAGCGGCTCTGCCGCCTGTGCCGACAGGAATACCGCCTGCGCCCTTTTCCGGATCGCAGTGGATATATGCGCCGAAGTCACGGATTTCAACATAAACGGTAACCTCTGGGTTGTGAACGTCAACCGTAAGGTGAGGGAATTTTTCAAGAATCATTCCGCCGAGCTCACGGCAGATTTCGGGCGACTTGTACGGAAAACGCTTGTCACTGCGCTTTGCCTCAACCTTAAAGGTTTTTGCCGATTTAAGAGTTTTTTCAAGATAGACGGGTGCGGTCTGCAAAACTGAATCAAGCGTTTTTTCCTCGCAGACAGCCGCTCTTGAATAGGAAACAATGCCGAACACCCTTGAAACTCTCTCGCACGCCTCGTCCAAGTCGATATCCTCCGACAGCGGTCTTACATAGATAGTCGACTGCGCCGAGGTGATTTCAAAACGTCCGAGAGGACTCAATGCAAATTTGATATTCTTTTTTAAAACGTCTTCAAACGAACGGCGGTTGAGTCCCTTTAAAACAATTTCGCCGTCCTTCAAAAGGATAATTTCTTTCATATGCCTTCCCTAAATTAAACTAATGTATTTCCATTAATTCCGAATTACGCATTCCGAATTCCGAATTAAATTTACCTGTGTGCCAGCACCGACAGTCCTGTTTCAATGCATTTGCAAAGCACGTCAATGTCCTCTTTGCAGTTGTATTTTGAAAAGCTGATTCTCAGTGCACTGTCTGCACGTTCTCTTGAAAGTCCCATTGCACTCAGCACGTGGCTCGGCTTGCCCTTTGCGCAGGCGCTTCCCGAAGAAACAAAAACGTCAAATTCTTCAAGAAAATGGAGCATTGTTTCGCTCCTCACTCTGCCTGCCGAAATATTAAGCACATACGGCAGAGCGTTTTCGGGTGAATTTATGCTTACACCGTCAATGCTTTTCAGCTTTTGCCTTGCATATTCGTTCAGCTCCGATATATTCTGATAATTTTCTTCAATTTTAAATTCCTCGCAGGCAACTCCGAACGCCGCAATCAGCGGCAGTGCCTCGGTACCGGGGCGGATTTTCTTCTCCTGCTCGCCGCCGTACTGATGAGGAACAATGCGAACGCCCTTTTTTATGTACAGTGCTCCGCACCCCTTCGGTGCGTGAACCTTGTGTGCGCTGACGGTAATTAAATCCGCACAAAGCCGCCTTGCATTAAGCGCAATTTTGCCGAATGCCTGAACAGCGTCGGTGTGGCAGATTACCTCGCTGTTCTTATCCTTAACAGCAGAAAAAATATCGCTTACGGGCATTACCGCACCCGTTTCGTTGTTGACGCACATAACTGAAACAAGGATTGTGTTTTCATCAACCTCACTCAAAACGCTTTCGGGAGTGATTATTCCGTTCTCATTCGGCGAAATTCTCACAACCTCAAAGCCGTCGTTTTCAAGCTTCTGCGCCGACTCAATAACACTGCTGTGCTCAACAGAGGAAATAATAACCTTGTTTCCACGTCTTTTTTTAGCCTGTGCAACGCCGAAAAGCGCGGTGTTGTTAGCCTCAGTGCCGCCGCTTGTAAAGAAAATCTCTTCACTCTGCGCACCGAGCTTTGCGGCAACGGACTTTCTCGCCGATTCAAGCTCTTTCTCCGCATTAATTCCTTTAAGGTGCAGAGATGAGGGATTGCCGTAATTTTCGACCATTATCCTGTATGCTTTTTCAGCCGCTTTCTGAGAAACAGCAGTAGTTGCGCTGTTGTCAAGATAATGTTCCAAATCAATCCCCCCATACATTTCAGTTGCATATAAATATACATTTAACATTATACAACATACCGTAAGAAAAATAAAGTAAAATTTTATGGAAACACTGATTAAATCGTTTGCACATATTGTGCCGTCAGATTTTTCGTCAGGTTATACAAATAAACCGCAGTAATGCTGACGCATTACGAGGATTTTTTGGGTAAGCTGACGGAAAATATGCAAACAAGATATGCAAACAGTATTTATACGTGATTTATTCAGTGTTTCCTAAACATAAATATTTAAAATACGGACAAAATAAAGGTAAAGAACAGATAACAAAAGGGGTATCATATGATTTCACCACAAGAATACGATAAAATTGTGAAGAAAAATTCACCGAAAAGTAAATGTTTTGTGAACGGACTCAAAGCCTTTTTAATCGGCGGAGCAATCTGCACTATAGGTCAGGGACTTATCAACCTTTACGGTGCAATCGGAATTGAAGAACAGCAGGCAAAAACGCTCACTTCTGTAACGCTTGTGTTTCTGGGAATACTGCTGACGGCAATCGGAGTGTACGACAAAATCGCAAAGCACGCAGGCGCAGGAACGCTCGTACCGATTACAGGTTTTGCAAACGCCGTTTCCTCACCTGCAATCGAGTTCAAGTCAGAGGGCTATGTTGCAGGCTTGGGAGCAAAGCTGTTCATCATCGCAGGTCCCGTAATCGTATACGGCGTATCGGCGTCGATAATCTACGGTGCTGTGCTCTGGATTCTGCATATGTTCGGCATTACGCTGTTTTAGCAAGTCGAGTGCCTCGACACGTAGTTTCCAAAAATAAAACAGTCGGCTGTTCTCCTTTTTGAGAATAACCGACTGTTTTTTGTCATATATAATTATTCAACTTTTGAAAGCTTATCAAGAATTCGTGTCTGGACTTCAATATAATACAGTCTGTCAGCGTCTGTCACTTCCTTATCCTCCATATCGCTGAGCTCCTGCATAGTTTCTGAATATTTGTTCAGATAATCATAATACTCGTCCATCATCTCAAGAGGATTGTCCGACTCGGAATACCTTACCATAAAGTCAATGTACTCGTCAAAGAACTCCTCGTAGCTGTCCATAGCTTCTTTAAATTCAGGCGTAACACCTTCTGTGGATTTGCTCGATTGCTCCGACTTTGAGCTTTCTTTCTTTGAACTCTCGGTCTTTGAGCTCTCTGCTTTTGAACTTTCGGCTTTTGAACTTTCAGCTTTTGAAGTTTCAGCTTCCGTAGTTTCTTCTTCGGGTGCCGAAAGATATATCTTCATAACATCAAACGCTGAAAGTGAAACCTCAAGGCTATAGCCCTTGCTGTTTTTAGCACGGTAATAATCATCTCCGTTGCTGTAGTCAACGTCAAACCCCTTTTCCTTGCAAGCCTTTACATACTCTTTAAAGTCGCTCTCTGATGTTTTATCAATCAAAACGCTCAGGTAATTTGAAGAATCATTATTTATCTTTCCTGTTTTTGACTTTGGAACAGGGAGCATTTTTGCAAGGGAGCTGTCAGGCCATTCAATTTCTTCCATTTTTTCCGGTGCGTTAAGTTCTAAACTGTAATGGTCATCATAGAAAATAAGCGAAAGGTCATATCCGTCGCTGTTGAAAGCAGAATATAATTGGTTTGATTCATTTGCTTCAACAGTATATCCCATTTCTTTGCAGGATTTTACATATTCATCAAATTCGCTTTCAGACGCTTTGATGTCCATATACAATGATTCGTCTGTATTTGAAATAACATCACCGCTGTGTGATTTTGGTTCGGGCAAAAACTCGTGCAGCTTAATATAATTCCAATCAAAATCTTTATAATCCTGTGTATAGCTTTTATTTCCCATAAGCGCAAGAAACGGAAAAGCCAGTATCAAAGCCACAATAGTCGTTATAATATATAAGTTTTTAGCCTTCGTCTTGATAATTCGCAGACCTAAAAGGAAGGATAAAATATACAGGACTATCCCAAGCAAGCAGACTAAGCCTGAAGCAATACTGCCGTTTACAAACGCAAGAACCGTAAAAAGCGAGTCAATAATTATAAATACCACAAGTAATTTACTCAGGATTCCCTTTTTAAATTTTCTTACTGTCTCCTCCTCGTTTTTCTGAGCCTCCTGCCTTAAACGCTCCGACTCAATCTGCTGTCTGCCTTTTTCAACTTCTTTGTACGCCTGCGATTTTATTTTTTCAACTCTGACCGCTTCGGTGTCGCCGAGTAAATCAGAAACCGAATATTTCGTGCCGCAGTACGGACATTCCGTATACTCCTTTGAAGTGTCAATTTCAAGCTGACCTCCGCAGTTCGAGCAAAAAACTGCCGAGGAATTTACATTTTCATTACCCATTTCTTTCCTCCTGAAGTTTCTGAAATCTATTTCAGAAGCCTGCACCTCTTGTTGCGTTCGTCAATCAATACCAGAAGCTCCTCACCCAGAGCCACAGAAAGCTCAGTATCTTTTGAAGACACAGCTTCCTCAAAAGCCGAAAACTGTCGCTGAATACTTGTATCAAGCTGTTCAAGTGCAGAATTCGACATAACGTCGCTGAATCTTATCGCCTCATAAACCTTTTTAGCCGTTGCTTTTATTTCAGGCTCATCGGCTGACGCCATAATATGCTCCGCATCAGCTGTAAGCGACCTCATAACAAAAGAATACGTTCTGACTTTTTTGTCGATACCGCTTACGGTTTTCGAAAACACAAGCGTAAGTATAACACCGATAAGTGTTGCCGCAAGCACTGCCGAGCAAAGCAAAATGCAAAGCCACATCGGGAATGACGGAATAATCATTGCAAATCCGCCTGCAATAAGCATTGCAGCAAGTCCTGTAAAACTTGCTTTAAACGTCGGCAGGTTGTATACGGTCTTTTGAGGCTCGTTTGATTTCAACGCAAAAAACGAACAGGCAAGCTGAAGTAAAAAGGTAACAGTAATGAATATGTAACCAACCCAGAATACACCGCAGAATCTTGTCGGCAGAGGTATCAGAAATGCCGCAAGGCTGAACACAACAAAGCACAACGCCCAGATTACGGTATAAACCTTAAAAGACTTCATAATTTTTATTCACCTCTTTTTGTACCGCACTTCGGACAGAACTTTCCCCTGCGTTCAAAAGCATATCCGCAATTTTTGCAGAAATCGGGTGAGCTTGCAGCAGGTGTACCGCACTCCTCACAGAATGACGCTCCTGCGCTTATTTTTGCACCGCAGTTTTCGCAGAATCTCAACTCAGCCTGAGTCGGTGCGGAATTTCTCTGAGAAGAATCAACTGCATCTCTCATCATATTGCCGACCATTGAACCCACAGCGCCGCCAACGCCAGCCATAGTGCCAAAGCCTACTCCCATATTGGTGAATTCGCCCACAGCCTCGTTCTGAGCAATTTTTTCAGCCACGTCAAATCCACGCTCCTGACTGTATGTATATCCCTCCTGCGAACGCTTTGTCGCCTGAGCCTTTGAGTCGATAACCGTCTTTTGCGCTTCGGTTTCGGCGTGGATAATTTCGGTCTGCTGTTTAAGCTTTGCCTCTGCAATGTCTGCATACTGACGAAAATGAAGCTCCTTGAATTTTTCATACTGAGCGTCACCTTCAGGCTTCATCACCTTGGAAACAAAAAAGCGTTCAAGCGACACGCCGTAATCGGCAAAGTCGGGAACAAGCAGTTTTTTGATTGCCTCTGAAAATCTCGTGAGATTTTCGTCAATTTCAAAAATGCTTATGCTTTCCGACTTGATTGTCTGAGCAATGTAGGTTTTGACCTTGGTCATCAAAAACGCCCTGAAACACCTTGTCAGCGACTGCTGAGTAAGTCCGTTTTCCGTTCCGACAAGCTTTACAAGCAGTCTTTTGCTGTCAACTGCCTGCAAGCTCATCTCACCCGACGCACCCAGCGACAAGGGGAATTTATAGGTTGGCTCAACAAACTGTACTCTTGTGTCAGTTCCCCATTTTATGGCCATCTGCTCGGTTTTATTGATGAAATAAACCTCGCAGTGAAAAGGTGAAATTCCGCCGCTTGCAAGCCTGAGCGCTCTGCCCAAAAGAGGAATGTTCTGAGTTTTAAGAGTGTATCTGCCCGGACCGAACAAATCAAGAGCCTGACCGTTCAAGAAGAAAACGGCTTCCTGATTTTCGTGGACAATCAGCTGTGACAGTGTGTTGAAATCTTCACGTGGATATTTCCATATAAAGGTGCTGTTATCCCCCTCGTACTTTATGACGTCAAAGAATCTGGGCATTTAGTCGTCCTCCTTGATTTCAAGGTTTTCAACAGCAAATTCCAGACACATCTGAATGATTTCATTCCTTGTACGTCCCGTCTGTTCAGCAATTTTGTCAAGTTCTTCAACCAGTTCATTCGTAAGTCTTGATGACACTACCATAGTTCCGCCTCTGTACTTTTTTGAAGTAATAATTAGTTTTTTATTCATTTACTTCACCTTTCTGTTACTATAGTACTACATTTGTAATTACGTGTCAACCACAATTGTAGTTTATTTTAAAATACATTTGTAATTTTATTTGTTTTTGCCTCTAAATCCACATATATTAATTATAAACTACAAATGTAATTATTGCAACAGTATCAAAAAATTCGGCGGTATTTTATTCGATTTTTACAGCGACAGCGTTCTGAAGTTGTCGTTGAGAATGTTACAGCTGTTATTCAGCTTTTCAATTTCCTCCTCGG
>CAMBNE010000008.1 GCA_945868935.1 uncultured Clostridia bacterium | reverse complement strand
GCTTATGGGAAGCGGTAGAAGAATTGACAACCGTGTTCAGGAAATTTCCGAAATCACGAGAAACCTCAAAATTCTTGCTAAGGAAATGAACGTTCCCGTTATCACGCTTTCACAGCTTTCCCGTGCTTCAGAACAGCGTACCGACCACCGCCCACAGCTTTCGGACTTGCGTGACTCAGGTTCAATCGAGCAGGACGCCGACATTGTACTTTTCCTTTACAGAGAGGGCTATTACAGCGAAAAAAGTGCCGAGCAGACAGCACCTACAGCCGATATGAATTCGGGCGAATGTATAGTTGCAAAGAACCGTCACGGCGAAGCAAAATCCGTAAAACTGCACTGGCAGGGCGAGTTTATGCGCTTTACAGGCACGGAGGCAAGGGATGAATAAACAGCTTATTCGTACCGTTGAAAAGTACAATATGCTCAAAAACGGCGACAGCGTAATTGTCGCCTTGTCGGGCGGAGCAGACAGCGTTGCTTTGCTTGATGTACTTAATTCTATAAAAGAAAAATATAATCTCACATTGTATGCCGTTCATATTAATCACGGACTTCGTGGTGAAGAATCACTGCGTGATGAAAATTTTTGCAAGTCGCTTTGCAATAAATATGTAGTAAAGCTTTTTGTAAGACACGAAAACGTATCCGAGCTTGCTAAGAAATACAAAATCAGCGAGGAACTTTGCGGAAGAAACGTAAGATATTCGGTTTTTGAGGAGCTTTCAAAACAGCTTTCTGCAAAGGTTGCAACAGCTCACACCGCCTCGGACAACGCAGAAACTCTGCTTTTTAATATTACAAGAGGTGCATCTCTCGGAGGAATTTCAGCGATTCCGCCCGTCAGGGAGTACATTATCCGCCCTCTCATTGAGTGCACAAGGGCGCAGATTGAGCAGTATTGCAGTGAAAAAAATCTTCAATTTGTCACTGACAGCACAAATTTAACCGATGATTACACACGCAACAAAATCCGCCACAACGTAATTCCTGCTCTAAAAGAAATCAATCCTGCTTTTGAAAATTCTGCCCTGCGTTTATCCGAAAACGCAAGAGAAATTTCCGATTTTCTCTCCGTTATGACGGATAAGGCAATTTCCGAGAGCAAATGCGAATACGGCTATGATTGCAAAACCTTGCTTTCTAACCATAATGCGATAGTAAAAAACGCAGTTGCGGTTTTGTGCAAACGCTGTGCTGATTTTACTGCCGAGCAAAGGCATATTGAGCTTATAATTGATATTATGAAAAACGGCGGCGCAGTTAATCTTACCGAAAATTGTTCAGCCGTTTCAAAACAGGGTATATTAAGATTTGTTTTCAGCAATGAAGAAAATCAACTTGCAGAAATTAAACTTTATGAAAACACCGAATTTGAATATTGCGGAAAAGTTTATCGTACAACAAAAGATAATTCTGATAAAGAAAATAAAAACTCGGTGAACGCAGATTTTCTTAATAAAAATGCAGTTTTCCGAACACGCCAAAGCAAGGATATGTTCACATACCCAAAGCGAAAAGTAACCAAACCGCTCCGCAAGGTAATGAACGAGCTGAAAATTCCCTCGGAACAAAGGGACAATTTAGTAGTTCTTGCTGTCGATAACATTATTTTATGGTGTGAGGGAGTGGGTGTTTCCGCTCAGGGAACAGCGTATAATTCTGAAAACGCATTAAAAATCGAAATTTCTTTTTCTGATAAATGAAAATAATGTACATTGACTTATGTTCTGTGCATATTTCAGAAAAAGAAGTTGAAAATATTGTGAACTCTCTTGCAAAACAAGCAGAAAAAGTTTATAATTGCTAAGACTTTATAATGTAAATTCAAAGTAATTGCGAAATGTACAGAGATTTCCTGACAGGGATATTGCTGATTTACATAAATAATCGACTATAAACAATAATATAAAGAGGAGTGACACGCATTGGATAATAAGAAAAAGGTACGCAATCTGCTTCTTTATTTGGGAATACCCATTCTGATAATTTTAGCTGTTGCAATGCTTTACGGCTCTCGCCAGACCGAGACGCCCAAAACTTCCGAGCTTGTGAGATATTTTGCAGAGGATATGGTTGACAGCTACACCATAAACTACGGTTCGGGCGCAATTGAAATCACGCTCAAAGAGGGCGAAAGCGCAATCGTCAGCAAGGAGAACTCAACCTCACCTACAAAGGTTGTTGAAACCACAACGCCTGCTGAAACAACTCCGTCAGGTTCATCGGTTTCCGGCAAAAAGGCAAAGCAGGTAGTTGTTAAAGGTCAACTTGCCGATATCAATTGGTTTTTAAAGGAAATAGAACCTTACAAGGCTTCTCCTGATGAAGCTAACTATAATCATGTCCGTGCAAGCGACAATTCGCTTTTAATGGAGCTTATCCCCACAATTCTTCTCACCGTGCTCTTTATCGGCGCATGGATATTCATTATGAGGAAGATGAGTGCAGGCGGTCTTGGCGGCAAGGAAATGAACTTCGGCAAGGCTAAAATAAAGAATACAAACGACGAAAAGCGCAAAACTACCTTTGACGACGTCGCAGGCGCAGACGAGGAAAAGGAAGAGCTTGCAGAGGTCGTCGAGTTCCTCAAGGCTCCCGACAAGTACAATAAGCTCGGCGCAAGAATCCCCAAGGGCGTGTTGCTCGTAGGACCTCCCGGAACAGGTAAAACCTTGCTTGCAAGAGCTGTTGCAGGCGAAGCAGGCGTTCCGTTCTTCTCAATTTCGGGCTCCGACTTCGTAGAAATGTTCGTCGGCGTAGGTGCGTCAAGAGTACGTGACCTCTTCGACCAGGCAAAGAAGAATTCACCTTGCATTATTTTCATAGATGAAATAGACGCAGTAGGCCGTCAGAGAGGCGCAGGCCTTGGCGGCGGAAACGACGAGCGTGAGCAGACTCTTAACCAGTTGCTCGTAGAAATGGACGGCTTTGGCGCAAACGAGGGCGTAATTCTCATAGCCGCAACTAACCGTCCCGACGTTCTTGACCCCGCACTTATGCGTCCGGGCAGATTTGACCGTCAGGTAATCGTAAGCTATCCCGACGTAAACGGACGTGAGGCTATTTTAAAGGTTCACGCACGTAAAAAGCCGCTTGCTCCCGATGTAAAGCTCAAGACGATTGCAAAGACAACTGCAGGCTTTACGGGCGCAGACCTTGAAAACCTCCTCAACGAAGCCGCACTTCTTGCCGCAAGAAAGAACAAAAAGGCAATTACAATGCAGGAAATTGAGGAAGCAACAGTCAAGGTTGTAGTCGGCGCAGAGAAGAAGTCAAAGGTAATGAGCGACAAGGAAAAGAAGCTGACCGCATATCACGAGGCAGGCCACGCAATTCTCTTTGACAAGCTCGAAACTCAGGATCCCGTTCACGAGATTTCAATTATCCCCAGAGGTATGGCAGGCGGCTACACAATGCCGCTCCCGAGTGAGGATAAGTCGTACAATTCCAAGAATGAAATGCTTGAAGATATTGTTGTTTGTCTTGGCGGACGTGTTGCAGAGGCGCTCATTCTTGACGATATTTCAACAGGTGCGTCAAACGATATTGAAAAGGCTACCAAGACAGCACGTTCAATGGTTACAAAGTACGGTATGACCAAGGAACTCGGCTGTATTTGCTACGGTACCGACAATAGCGCAGTATTCCTCGGCAGAGATATGGGACGTACTCAGGATTATTCCGAGGCTACGGCTGCAAAGATTGACGAGCTTGTATTAAAGATTGTAAATGAAGCTTACGATAAGGCTGAAAAGATTCTCAGTGAGAACATCGACAAGCTCCACGAGATTGCCGCTTATCTTATCAAGCACGAGAAGATGGGCAGCGAGGACTTTGAGGCTGTAATGAACGGCACATATGTTGAGCCGATAGAGGTTGAAGAGCCTGAGGAAACTGAAGAAGTTGTTTCCGAAAACACAAACTCTGAAACCGAAGAAAATAATTCCACAGAAGAATAATTAATCTGATAGCCTCCTTCGGGAGGCTATTGCAGAATGTAGGGGCGATTAAATAACGCCAAAATGGGGTTGAAAAATGGCACAGGATAAAATAATTGTCAGAGGAGCAAAGGAACATAACCTTAAAAATATTGACGTTGAAATTCCGAGAAATCAGCTTGTTGTGATTACGGGACTTTCAGGCTCGGGCAAAAGCTCTCTTGCGTTTGACACAATTTACGCAGAGGGACAGCGCCGCTATGTCGAAAGCCTTTCATCATACGCACGAATGTTTCTCGGTCAGATGGACAAGCCAAACGTTGAAAGTATAGAGGGCTTGTCACCTGCAATTTCAATCGACCAGAAAACCACGTCGAAAAATCCACGCTCGACTGTCGGAACGGTAACCGAAATCTACGATTATCTTCGTCTTTTGTACGCACGAATCGGCGTTCCGCATTGTACGGTCTGCGGCAGGGAAATCCGTCAGCAGACGGTTGACCAGATTGTGGATAAAATAATGTCTTATGACGAGGGCACTAAAATTCAGATTTTAGCACCCGTTGTAAAAGGCAGAAAGGGCGAACACGCAAAGGTGCTCGACAGCGCAAGAAAGTCAGGTTTTGTGCGTGTACGTGTTGACGGAATAATCTACGATTTGTCAGAGAAAATTCCGATAGAGAAAAATAAAAAACATAATATCGAGGTAGTTGTTGACCGCCTAGTAATTAAACACGAGATAATGTCACGTCTTGCCGACAGTATAGAAACGGCGTCAAAGCTTGCAGGAGGACTTATAGTTGTCAATTTTTCGGGCGGTGAGGACGTTACCTTTTCGCAGAAGTACGCATGTCCCGAGCACGGCGTGAGCATTGACGATTTGTCGCCTCGTATGTTTTCGTTTAACAATCCGTTCGGTGCGTGTCCTAAGTGTACGGGACTCGGTGTGTTCCTGAAGATTGATGAGAATAAAATAATTCCCGACTGGAATAAAAACATAAAGGACGGCGGCATAAAGGGAAGCGGCTGGGCTATGGAAGGCAGTTCAATTGCGACTATGTATTTTGAGGCGCTCGCTAAAAAATATAAGTTTTCTCTCACAGAGCCGCTGAAAAACATTCCCAAAGATGTTATAGACAAAATCCTTTACGGAACGGGCGACGAAAAGCTTACGATAAACCGCAAGTCTGTTTACGGAAGCGGTACTTATGAGCAGAGCTTTGAAGGTATAATCAATAACCTTGAACGCCGTTATCGTGAAACAGGCAGTAGTTGGATAAAGGACGAAATAAGCTCATATATGACTGAAATCCCGTGTGACGAGTGTCACGGCGAACGTCTTTCAAAGGAGAGCCTTGCCGTAACCGTCGGCGGAATCAATATTTCTCAGTTTTGCAAAATGTCGGTAGTTGACGCGCTCGACTTTGTAAAAAAGCTTGAACTTTCCGAAAAGGAGCAGATTATTTCCGAGGAAATAATCAAGGAGATAATCGAAAGACTCAACTTTTTAAAGAGCGTAGGCCTTGGCTACCTCACACTTTCAAGAAGTTCGGGGACATTATCGGGCGGTGAAAGCCAGCGTATAAGGCTTGCAACGCAGATAGGCAGTTCTTTAATGGGCGTTCTCTATATCCTCGACGAGCCGAGCATCGGACTTCATCAGCGTGACAACGAAAAATTGCTCAACACCCTCAAACGTCTGCGTGACCTCGGAAATACGGTAATTGTCGTTGAGCACGACGAGGATACTATGTATGCCGCCGACTGCATTGTTGACGTAGGTCCGGGTGCAGGAATACACGGCGGTCAGATTGTCTGCACAGGTGACGTTGAAAAAATAAAAGCCTGTGAAAATTCAATCACAGGTCAGTACCTAAGCGGAAAACGCTGTGTTCCGGTTCCCGAAAAGCGAAGAAAGGGCAACGGAAAATTCCTTGAAATTAAGGGCGCTGAGCAGAATAACCTTAAAAAAATCAATGTAAAAATTCCGCTCGGTGAGCTTGTCTGCGTAACGGGCGTTTCAGGTTCGGGAAAAAGCTCTCTTATTAACGAAATCCTCTACAAAACCCTTGCCCGTGAATTAAACGGTGCAAAGACAATTTCGGGCAAGTATAAAGAAATCAAGGGACTTGAGAATCTGGACAAGGTAATCGCAATCGACCAGAGCCCGATTGGCAGAACACCACGCTCAAATCCTGCAACATATACGGGAGTGTTCACCGATATAAGAGCATTGTTTGCCTCAACGCAGGACGCAAAAATGCGCGGTTTTAATCAGAGCCGATTCTCCTTTAACGTAAAGGGCGGCAGGTGTGAGGCTTGTCAGGGCGACGGAATCATCAAAATTGAAATGCATTTCCTCTCCGACGTTTACGTTCCCTGCGAGGTCTGCAAGGGCAAGCGCTACAACCGTGAAACGCTTGAAGTAAAGTACAAGGGCAAGTCAATCAGCGACGTGCTCGATATGTCGGTCGAGGAGGCAATGGAGTTCTTTGCGAATATCCCGAAAATCTACAGAAAGCTCAAAACCCTGTTTGATGTCGGACTCGGCTACGTAAAACTCGGACAGCCTGCAACAACGCTTTCAGGCGGTGAGGCACAGAGAGTCAAGCTTGCAACCGAGCTTTCAAAGCGCAGTACGGGCAAAACGATTTATATTCTTGACGAACCGACAACAGGACTTCATATTGCTGATGTTCACAGGCTTGTTGACGTGCTCCAGCTCCTTGTTGAGGGCGGAAATACTGTTGTGGTAATTGAGCATAACCTTGATTTGATAAAGACAGCTGATTATATAATCGACCTCGGTCCCGAAGGCGGAGATATGGGCGGAGAAATAGTGGCGCTCGGAACTCCCGAAAAGGTTGCCGAAAACGAAAAATCCTTTACAGGACAGTATCTCAAGCCTCTGCTTGAAAAATAATTTTATAAGTTTTTACTGTAGCGAGCGACGCCCTCGTCGCTCATAACAGAAGTTTTTTAAAAATAAAAAATATTTTTTTCGAAAAGTTGCATAAAAATATGCAACTTTTCTTTTTTTTGCCCTGTAAGTGGAGGTGATAAATTGAGCGAACAGATTATTCTGGCATTGCTTTCGTTTGCAGGCACACTAATCGGAACACTTGCAGGCATATTTGCAACGTCACGGCTGTCAAATTACAGGATTGAACAGCTCGAGAAAAAGGTTGACAAGCATAATAACCTGATTGAGCGTGTATATCTTATTGAACAGCACGAAGCGGTGATTGAAAATAAGCTGAAAACAGCTGACCACCGCATTTCAGACCTTGAAAACGAACAAAATCAGAGCATTACCGTATGATAATAGTGTGCGGTAATGCACATTGAAAGGACATCATATTATGAAAAAACTAAATTTATGTTTTACAAAAAACTGCCTTATCCGTGCCCTGCGCACATTTTTGCAGACTGCAATCGGCTATGTGCTTACAAATATTACGTTATATTTCAGCGGAGTGGATTTTGCCGACAATGACGTAGTAAAAAACGCATTAATCGGTCTTGCAATCTCTGCGTTGTCGGCAGGAGCGGCGGCAGTAATGAATATTGAAAAAGGGGAAGTAGATAAAAATGGCTAAAAGAATATATTTAAGTCCGTCAAACCAGTTTGCAAACTACTATGCAACGGGCAATACAAACGAGATGGCACAGTGCGATAAAATCGCAAACGCAACGGCAACCGCACTCAAACGCTGCGGCTTTGAAGTAAAGGTAGGCAAGTCGGGCGACAGTATGCAGAATCGCTGTGCGGAATCAGACGGCTTTAACGCCGACATTCATATGCCGATTCACACCAATGCCTATAACGGACAGGTTACGGGAGGAACAAGAATTTTCTGCCTTAATTCAAACGGCAGAAAGGCTTGTCAGGCAATTCTGAATGAGCTTGGAAAAATCTCACCCGGTACAGCCGACAGCATAAGCTATCAGACAGGGCTTTATGAAATCAACATGCCCAAGGCGCTCACCGTCTACGTTGAGTGTGAGTTCCACGACACAAAGACAGGTGCGGACTGGATTCGTAATAATATTACAAATATCGGAGAAGCAATCTGCAAAGGACTCTGCTCCTACTTCGGCGTAAAGTATACAGCGTCATCAACAAACACAAGCAGTTCATCAGGCAGTGCAGACACTTCATCAGCTTTCAAAAGCTATATCGTAAGAATTACACCCTCCGACGGAGTTAATATCCGAAAGGGCGCAGGAACCGACTATGCAATTGTCGGCGCAATCGCACAGGGCGGCGCATATACAATCGTCGCAGAAAAAACAGGCAAGGGCGCAACAAAATGGGGTAAGCTTAAAAGCGGCGCAGGCTGGATAGCCCTCGACTACACTGAAAAAATAAAATAAGTGATTTTGTAAAAGAATAATAGTTTCTCAGGAAACCGACTTGTTTTTGAGTCGGTTTCTTTCTATATATCGCCAAAAATCCGACAGCAACCGCAGATGCAACGCAAAGTAGCGGAAAATATCCGCTTTGTAAACCCGAATTGCTTGTGTGGCAAGGTTGATTTTTCTATAATCGGGGTATCAAAAAAGGAGGTTCAATTGATGAACGGATACAAGTACAAACCGATTAGATTTTATATTATTTGCTTTGCAGTTACATGGCTGTTCTGGATTTCAGCGGCAGTGCTGAGCAGTCGTAGTGACGAGAACGGAATTTCAATGATTCTGATGCTTTTGGGACTTTTCACTCCCGCAGTTACTGCAATAGTCACTGTTGCAACATCGAAAAGCAAAGCGCTGAAAAATGACTTAAATCGCAAGCTTGTCGGATTCTACAGAATAAAGCCGCTGAATATTCTGATTGCAGTTTTAAGCTTTGCACTTATAGTTGTTTGCTCAATTCTGCTCTCATTGCTTTTCGGTCAGTCGGCAAACCAGTTTGCTTTTACAGAGGACTTTTCATTTTCAATCGGCGGAACATCGGCTCTGCTTACAATTTTACTTGCCTCGGTTATTGAAGAGCTTGGCTGGAGAGGCTACGGCGAGGATTCCGTAGCGTCGTATTTTACCTGGTTTACCGAATCGATAATATTCGGATGTATATGGGCGCTGTGGCATTTGCCGCTTTTCTGGATTGAGGGAACATATCACTATGGATTAAGAGAATTAGGCATAGGCTATATGCTCAATTTTTTGATAAGCGTTGTTCCTATGGGATTTCTGACAACGTGGGTATATGTCAAAAACAACCGCAGTATGCTTGCCTGCATAATTTTTCACCTGTTTGTAAACACAATGCAGGAGAAAATCGCTATGACTCCGCAGACAAAATGTGTAGAAACAATTGTTGTTACCATTGCGGCGGTAATTGTTGTTATGTTAAATAAAGAAATGTTTTTTGAGAAAAAACACATTGGTAATATTCTCTCAGAGAAAAAAGAAATGAGGTCGTAAAATGAAACAAAGACGTTTTTCAAAGGATTTCAGACTTGTTATCGTGGGTCAGATAATTTCACTTTTCGGCAACGCCGCAATAAGATTTGCTTTGCCGCTTTATCTGCTCAATATAACAGGCTCGTCTGCGCTCTACGGAACGGTAACAGCCTGTGCATTTATCCCTACAACACTGCTCTCACCCGTAGGCGGAATTATTGCCGACAGGGTTAACAAGCGAAATATTATGGTGGTACTCGACTTCTTAACAGCGGCGATTGTAATTGTGTTTTCCTTACTTATGGAATCAATGAACATCGTGATTCTGCTTACAATTGTACTTATGCTGTTATACGGAATCTCAGGAGCGTATCAGCCGTCTGTACAGGCAAGCATACCTGCTCTTGTAAGTGAAGAAAACTATATGGCGGCAAATTCCGTTATTAACGCCGTCAACTCTCTGGCAAATCTTTTAGGTCCTGTTCTCGGCGGAATACTCTACAGTGTTTACGGACTTAAACCTGTACTTCTTGTTTGCATTGTCTGCTTTGTAATTTCAGCGGTTATGGAAATTTTTATTAAAATTCCATTTGAAAAGCAGTCGTCAGACGGCAGTATTCTGAATATAGCAAAGAAGGATTTTTCCGAGAGCATACGCTTTATCTACAAAGAAAAGCCGATAATCGGCAAAGGCTTGCTGATAGTTTGCGCAATAAATCTTTTTATGTCGTCAATGATTATCGTAGGACTGCCGTATCTTGTGACCGAGGTGCTCAGCTTTGATTCGGTATGGGCAAATCAGCTCTGCGGCTTTGCTCAGGGTGCGCTTGCCGTAGGCGGTCTTGCCGGTGGAGTTTGTGCGGGAATTTTCGGTAAAAGGCTTAACATTCAAAAGGCAGGAAATCTGCTTGCTGTCTGTGCATTGACGGTGTTTCCGATGGGAATTTCACTAATGCTATTTTCTTTATCAGAATTAAACTATATTGTCATAACCGTCTGCTGTATGATTATAATGGCGTTTTCAACAATCTTTACAATTCAGATGATGTCATTTGTTCAGACGGAAACTCCGCAGAATTTAATCGGAAAGGTTTATTCGGTGATTATGACAGTTTGTATGTGTGCTCAGCCTGTCGGAAGTGCACTTTACGGATTTTTGTTTGAATTCAGCAGCGGTTTTGAATACCTCGTCGTATTATTTGCAGGCGTTGCGTCACTGATTGTTGCCTTGTGTACAAAAGGGCTTTTCAAAATGCTCCCTCAAAACAATTGACAAAAAACAAAGCTCCCGAATCAAAACGGGAGCTTTAAAAATTTATATCACTTTTATACCTTTGATTAATCAGAATTTAATCTTTTCTGCAATGTACTCGCTGAGCTTGTCTATTGCAATTCTTTCCTGCTGCATTGTGTCACGGTCACGGACTGTTACACAACCGTCCTCAATTGAGTCAAAGTCGTATGTAATGCAGAACGGTGTGCCGATTTCGTCCTGACGTCTGTAACGCTTGCCGATTGAGCCTGCGTCGTCGTAGTCAACCATAAAGTCTTTTGTGAGCATCTCATATACTTCCTCAGCCTTTTCGTTGAGCTTCTTAGACAGCGGAAGAACAGCAGCCTTGAACGGAGCAAGAGCAGGGTGGAGATGCATAACAACTCTTGTGTCTTTTTCGTCGATAACCTCTTCGTCGTAAGCCTCAACAACAAGAGCGAGGAAAAGACGTTCAACGCCGAGCGACGGCTCAATAACATACGGAATGTATTTCTCGTTAGTTGTCTGGTCAAAGTATTCAAGCGATTTTCCGCTTGTATTGATGTGCTGAGTAAGGTCGTAATCTGTTCTGTCGGCAACGCCCCACAACTCGCCCCAGCCGAACGGGAAGAGGTACTCAAAGTCGGTAGTAGCCTTTGAATAGAAGCAAAGCTCCTCGGGTGAATGGTCACGCAGACGGAGATTTTCTTCTTTGATGTTAAGAGAATAAAGGAAGTCACGGCAGAATGCTCTCCAGTATTCAAACCATTCAAGGTCAGTGCCGGGCTTGCAGAAGAATTCAAGCTCCATCTGCTCAAATTCACGCACACGGAAAATGAAGTTACCGGGAGTAATTTCGTTACGGAAGCTCTTACCGACCTGTGCAACGCCGAACGGAATCTTCTTGCGGCTTGTTCTCTGAATATTTGCAAAGTTTACGAAAATACCCTGAGCAGTTTCGGGACGAAGATAAATTTCATTCTTACTGTCCTCGGTAACGCCCTGAAAAGTTTTGAACATAAGGTTGAACTGGCGAATGTCGGTAAAGTTGTGCTTGCCGCAGTTGGGGCAGGGAATAGCCTTTTCCTTGATGTAGTCCATCATCTGCTCGTTAGTCCAGCCAGCAACATTTGTGCCGTCAAAATCCTCAATAAGGTTGTCTGCACGGTGACGTGTTTTACATTCCTTACAGTCCATAAGAGGGTCGGAAAATCCGCCAAGGTGACCTGATGCAACCCAAGTCTGCGGATTCATAAGAATAGCAGAGTCAAGACCTACGTTGTACTTGTTTTCCTGAACGAACTTTTTAAGCCAGGCGTTCTTGATGTTGTTTTTAAGAGCCATACCGAGAGGGCCGTAATCCCAGGTGTTGGCAAGACCGCCGTAAATTTCAGAGCCCGGATATACAAAGCCTCTGCCTTTGCAAAGGGCA
>CAMBNE010000007.1 GCA_945868935.1 uncultured Clostridia bacterium | reverse complement strand
ACGCCGCATACAAATTAATTCGGGCACTATACTTTTGAATTATCGCAATCTATCCACTCGACCTTAATTCCGAATTCCGCATTCCGAATTCCGCATTTAAATAAATTATGGTTTAGCTTACTAAAGAGTATATTAAATTCAATAAAAGGGGAGGAGGTAACGG
This sequence comes from uncultured Clostridia bacterium, assembly GCA_945868935.1. Taxonomy (GTDB): domain Bacteria; phylum Bacillota; class Clostridia; order Oscillospirales; family Acutalibacteraceae; genus Ruminococcoides. The sequence continues at coordinate 12,605 of CAMBNE010000007.1, read as the reverse complement.
AATGTTCAAGGGCATTACAAAACGCTGGATGCTCAACACGCTCAGCGTAATACTTACAATCATTATATCAATTGTTGTCTGCCTTATCTTTCTTGTTACCTACCTTTTTCAGAGCAGCGTTGAACAGAGCCTGAGCAATGCAAGCAGTGAGCTTTCGCTCGTTTTTTCGGGTTACACAAGTGACAGCTCAACAAGCTTTGCCTCATCTGCAAGAGATTATGTTGAAAATTTCAAGAAAAAAGAGCAGATGGAGGTTATGGTAATCAACTCAACAGGCAGAGTTGTTATGACCTCAACGGGATTTATCCCATCTGACGACACAAAGCTTACTGATTTTGACCAGGCAAAGGAAAACGGTGACGGCTTTGCTTTCTGGAACGGAAAGCTGAGCTCGGGCGAAAGTGCAATGAGCGTAACACGCATAATATCAAACGACAGCGGTACGGTTGTCGGCGCAATTCGCTACATAGTTTCTATGGACCCCGTAAACAACAGAATTATGCTCGTTTCGGGACTCATAATCGCCCTCGGTCTTGTAATAATTTCGCTTGTAATTATTTCGGGACTTACGTTTATCCGCTCAATTGTAAAGCCGATTCGCAACCTTTCGCTTATTGCGGCTCAGATTGCGCACGGTGACTTTTCGGCTTCGGAAAAAATTGAGCACAAATACGACGATGAAATCGGCGACCTATGCGACGCCGTCAGCGATATGGCTAAGGATTTGCAGACCACCGAGCAGATGAAAAACGACTTTATCTCACGTGTTTCTCACGAGCTGAGAACACCCCTCACCGCAATCAAGGGCTGGGCTGAAACAATGCAGCTTTCCGAAAGGGGTAAGCTTGACCGCAAAACCTTTGACAAGGGTATGGGAGTTATTATAAAGGAAAGTACAAGACTTACAAGTATTGTTGAGGAGCTCCTCGACTTCAGCCGTATTCAGAGCGGCAGAATGGTGCTAATGAACGAAAAGCTCGATATACTTGCCGAGTTTGACGAAACTGTATATATGCTCAAGGAACGTGCCGTAAAGGAGGGCAAGCACCTGCTCTACGATGAGCCCGAGGCAGTTTATCCGCCCGTTTACGGCGACAGAAACAGACTAAAACAGGTTTTCCTTAATGTAATAGACAACGCATTGAAATACACGCCTAAGGGCGGAGTAGTTGCGGCTCAGGTTATCTACAGCAAGGACGAACCCGATATAATAAAAATTGTAATTACCGATACGGGCTGCGGAATTTCCGCCGAGGATTTGCCCAAGGTAAAGGAAAAATTCTACAAGGCTAACCAGACCGTCAGGGGTTCGGGAATCGGGCTTGCTGTTGCAGACGAAATTATGAATCTCCACAACGGTTCTCTCGACATAGAAAGCGGAGAGGGAGTAGGAACAACCGTAACGCTCACTTTCCCCGTATACAAAGAGGGCGAAATTCAGACAATGCCCGAAAACATAAAGCTTTAATGAAAGGAAGTTTCAATGGCTAAATCATGTTGTAAACAGACAAAGAAAATTACGTCAATCGGCGGAAGTGCACTGATTGAAGGCATTATGATGCGCGGACCGAAGCGCACCACTGTATGCGTAAGAACAGGTGAAAATGAAATCTACAGCGAGGACATCAGCATTAACACATTAGCCTCAAAGTGCAAAATCTTCAAACTGCCGTTCTTCAGAGGTATTGCAGGACTGGTGGACTCAATGCGTCTGTCATATAAATCGCTTATGCTTTCAGCCGACAAGGCGATTGAAGCGGGAGAAATCGAGGAGGAAGAGCCGTCAAAGTTTGAAAAATGGCTTGACGAAAAATTCGGCGATAAGCTTGTAAAAATTCTTATGGTGTTCGCTTCAATCCTCGGCGTTGCGCTTGCAGTGGCACTTTTCTTCTTCCTGCCGTCGTTTTTATTCGACCTTTCGGCAAACTTCGTGCCCGTATTCAAGGGTGAGGGCGAAGCCGCCGTTTTCTGGAAGTCGGTATTTGAGGGCGTTTTAAAAATCGTTCTTTTCCTGCTCTACATAGTAGTGTGTTCGCAGATGACAGAGATGAAACGTGTGTTTATGTATCACGGCGCAGAGCATAAAACTATTTTCTGCTATGAAAGCGATGAAGAGCTCACCGTTGAAAACGTCAAAAAACAGAGCCGTTTCCACCCTCGCTGCGGAACAAGCTTTATGGTGCTTATGCTGATTGTCGGAATCGTAATCGGTCTTTTCATTCCCGTTGCACCTTTCGGAATCGGGTTTTTACGCCCCGTAATCAAAATTCTGCTTTTACCGCTAACCTGCGGAATCGGCTACGAGCTTATCAAAATCTGCGGCAAGCACGACAATGCGTTAACAAGAATAATCGCCGCACCCGGACTCTGGGCGCAGAGAATTACAACAAAAGAGCCTGACGACAAGATGATTGAGGTTGCAATCGAAGCAATTAAGGCTGTAATTCCCGAGGACGGCTCGGACATAGTTTCAAAATGATGACCGTTAAGGAAGCCTACAAAAGATGTAAGGAAATCCTTGCAGAGTCGGAAATTGAGGACGAAGCCTTTGAAGCACTCTGCCTTTTTGAAAAGGTAACAGGCTTTGACAGGCTCGGCATAATCTCGCACGGAGATGAGCAGATAACCGATAATAAGCTAAATGAGCTTTTAAACCTTGTAAAAAGGCGTTGTGAGCACGAGCCGTTGCAGTATCTTCTGGAAAGCTGGAGCTTTTGCGGCTTTGATTTCTGCGTTGGAAAAGGCGTGCTTATCCCGCGTGACGACACCGAGGTAGTTGTTAACCTCTGCGTTGATTACCTCAAAAACAGCACAAACAAAAAGGTGATTGATTTGTGCGCAGGCAGCGGAGCAATCTCCGTTGCACTTGATAAGCTTGCAGGTGCAGAAGTTACTGCACTTGAGTTGAGCGACGATGCATTTAAATTTCTCGAAAAGAATATTAAGCTGAATAATTCAAAGGTAAAAGCCGTAAAGGGCGATGTTTTTACAGCCTATTGCGGCTTTGAAGATAATTACTTTGACTTGATAGTTTCAAATCCGCCGTATATCAAATCCGACGATATTCAAACGCTTCAGGCTGAGGTTCAGCAAGAGCCGAGGCTTGCGCTTGACGGCGGAAAAAGCGGCTATGACTTTTACGAAGCAATCATAAAGCGCTGGAGTGCAAAGCTGAGGCATGGCGGTGCGCTTGCTTTTGAGCTGGGCGAAAACCAGAGCGATTATGTTGCTGAGCTTATGAAGTCACAGGGATTTGAAAATATCCGCACTTCCCTTGATTTGGGCGGAGTGCAGAGGGCAATAATCGGGACAATGCTCTGAAAATAGAAAATTTGTTCGATATTTTTGCCTCTTTTATATTGCAATTTTTTTCTGTATATTTTATAATCTTAAATGAAATATGAATCCGCAGGCAAATTTTACAGCAAATCGGATTTACGGAGGTATATGAAATGGCAGTTGATAAGACAAAAGCGCTTGAAACAGCGCTCACACAAATTGAAAAACAGTTCGGCAAGGGTGCGGTAATGCGCCTTGGCGAAAATAAGCATATGAGCATTGACCATATTTCAACAGGCTCTCTGTCGCTTGATATTGCGCTCGGAATCGGCGGACTTCCCAGAGGAAGAATCGTAGAAATCTACGGCCCCGAATCCTCGGGTAAAACAACGCTTTCGCTCCACTGTATTGCAGAGGGACAGAAAAACGGCGGCAACGTTGCATTTATCGACGTTGAACACGCTCTTGACCCCACCTATGCGGCGGCTCTCGGTGTTGACGTTGATTCACTTCTCGTTTCTCAGCCCGACACAGGTGAGGACGCTCTCGAAATTGCCGAGGCTCTTATCCGAAGCGGCGCAATTGACGTTATTGTAATCGACTCGGTTGCGGCTCTCGTGCCGAAGGCTGAAATTGAGGGTGAAATGGGCGACAGCCACGTCGGCTTGCACGCAAGACTTATGTCGCAGGCTTTAAGAAAGCTTGCAGGCGCAATTTCAAAGTCAAACTGCGTTGCAATCTTTATCAATCAGCTCCGTGAAAAGGTCGGCGTTGTCTACGGCAACCCCGAGGTTACAACCGGCGGACGTGCGCTCAAGTTCTACAGCTCTGTGCGTATTGACATAAGACGTGTTGAAACAATCAAGGTTAACGGCGAGATGATAGGCTCGCACACAAAGGCAAAGGTTGTCAAGAATAAGATTGCTCCGCCCTTCAGAGAGGCTGAGTTTGACATAATGTACGGTGAGGGAATCTCACGTGAGGGCGAGTTGCTCGACCTTTCCGTAAAGGCTGACGTTGTTCAGAAAGCAGGCGCATGGTTCAGCTATAAGGGCAACCGTCTCGGACAGGGACGTGACAAGGTTAAGGAGCTTTTAAAGACCGACAAGGAGCTTGCAAAGCAGATTGAGGACGAATTGTGGGCAAATATCGACAAGCTCTACGCTCGCAGAACTCCTGCGCCAAAGGCAAAAATCACCGAAGTTCCTGCGGCAGAGCCGTCGGCAAATACGGCACCCGCTGAAAGTGCAAAAAAGAGCAGTGCAAAAATCGACGTTTTAGTTGACGACTGATGCTGATAACTGCTATTGAGCCGAGAAGAAAGGCGATGAGTGCGCTGTATCTTGACGGAGAATTTGTAATGAATCTCGACACACGCACGCTGATTGAAAACCGCTTTGACGTCGGCAGAGAAATTGACGATGACGATTTGCATGAAATAATCAACCTCAGCAACGAAAGACGTGCAAAGGAAAAGGCACTTTGGCTTATATCCTATCGTGACCACTCCAAAAAGGAGCTTACCGACAAAATCAGGCGCACCTGCGACGGGGAAAGCGCCGAAAAAGCCGTTGAGCGTATGGAGGAATTAGGTCTTGTAAACGACAGGGTGTTTGCCGAAAGATACGCAAGAAAGCTGATATTTACAAAGCATATGTCAAAAACAGCCGCATCATATGAGCTTGCCCGAAAGGGAATTGACAGAGAGCTTGCAGACGAAATTCTTGAAGGTATCGACGTTGACGAAAGAGAGCAGATTCGTGAAGTAATCGAAAAAAAATACAGAAATTTATGTGATGAAAAGATAAAACGCAGGGCGTTTTCGGCTCTGCAAAGGCTCGGCTACCGTTTCGACGATATTCGTGCCGTACTTGAAGAATACACAGAGGAAGACTGCATATGAATTATAAAGTCGGCATTGTGTCGCTTGGTTGCGCAAAAAATCAGGTTGACGCCGAAATGCTTCTGTTCACACTCAAAAACAGAGGCTTTACAATCGTAAATGATCCAGCAGACGCTGACGCAGTGATAGTTAACACCTGCGGATTTATCGACTCTGCAAAGCAGGAGAGCATTGACGAGATAATCGAGCTCGGCAAATTAAAGCAGGAGGGTACAATCAAGGCGATTATTGTGACAGGCTGTCTTGCCGAGAGATATAAAAATGAAATTACAAAACAGCTCTACGAGGTAGACGCCGCAATAGGAATCGGCGCAAATGAGAGAATTGCCGACGTTGTGCTTGAAGCCTTGAACGGCAAAAAGACCGAGCTGTTCCCCGATAAGTCGCTCCTCCCTATGGAGGGCGGCAGAGTTCAGTCAACACCCTTCTACACCGCATATCTCAAGGTTGCGGAGGGCTGCGACAACTGCTGTACCTACTGCGCAATTCCGCTTATCAGAGGACATTTCAGGAGCAGACAGCCTGATGATGTCATTAAAGAAGCAGAACAGCTTGCCGCAAACGGAGTAAAGGAGCTTAACGTAATCGCTCAGGACACCACACGCTACGGCGAGGATTTGTTCGGCGAGCCGTTCCTTGCAAAGCTTTTAAAACGTCTTTGCAGAATTGACGGTTTTAAATGGATAAGGGTGCTCTACTGCTACCCTGACAGAGTGACCGACGAGCTTATCGACGTTATCGCTGAGGAAGACAAGATTGTAAAATATATCGACATTCCGCTTCAGCACTGCAACGGCGAGGTTTTAAAGAATATGAACCGTCGTGGCAACAGAGAAAGCCTTACTGCTCTGCTCAATAAAATAAAAGCAAAAATCCCGAACGTGATTTTCCGTTCGACCTTTATAACAGGCTTCCCCGGTGAAACTGAGGAGCAGTTTGAGGAGCTTGCCGACTTTGCAGCAGAAATAAAATTCCAGCGGCTCGGCTGTTTTCCTTACTCAAAGGAGGAGGACACCAAGGCTGCTCTTATGGAAAATCAGATTGACGATGATATTAAGCAAAAACGTGCCGATATAATTATGGAGCACCAGCAGAGCGTTATGGCAGAGTACTGCGAAAGCCTTGTCGGAAGTGAGGTTGAAGTCCTCGTCGAGGGCTACGACAAGCTTGCAGAGTGCTTTTTCGGCAGAACCTACGCCGATGCCCCCGAGGTTGACGGCTGTGTGTTCTTCACTTGTTACGGTGAAAAGCCAAAGGCAGGCGACTTTGTAAAGGTAAAAATCACCGACTATATGGGCTGCGACCCTGTTGGCGAGCGTGTCTGAGGTAAGCAATTATGAACATTTATGATAAATGCCCGATATTGGAAAACGACAATCATTTGCTGAGAATGGTTGAAAAGCAGGATTGTGAAGATTTATTTGAAATCTATAGCGATAAAAATGCTTTGCCGTTTTTTAACAGCGATAATTGTGACGGCGACAACTTTTACTATCCGACAATAGAAAGAATGACGGACGCCGTTTTATTCTGGATTTCGGCATTTGAAAACAAATGGTTTGCCAGATTATCCATTGTAGATAAAGCGACCTCGAAGATTATAGGAACAGTAGAATTATGTTACCGTGTGTCCGAGGACGCCTTCAATAATATGGGGATTCTGAGAATAGATGTCGGAAGTGCATATGAAACGGAAGATGTTTTATTTGATGTTTTTTCACTTGTTACTCCTCAGATGTTTGATTTGCTGGGATGCAGCGGAATAATTACAAAAGCTCCGATTTATGCGGTTGAAAGAATAAAAGCAATACAAAAAGTCGGCTTTACCAAATCTCAGAACTTATTGATTGGCACGAATGACGGATATGCTTATAACGGGTATTGGATAATAAATAATAGAACAACAGAAAGCAGGTAAATATGAAATCAATATGCGGTGCCGACTGCAATAATTGCGGTTACGGTAAGAATAATAAATGCAAAGGCTGTACCGAGTCGAAAGGCTGTCCTTTCGGCAAACAATGCTTTGTTTATAAATATATCAAAAACGGCGGAACAGAAAATTTTGATTTATTCAAAAAACAACTGATGGATGAGTTTAATTCGTTAAATGTCCCGGGTATGCCCAAAATTGATGAACTTTATCCGATAAACGGCGCATACGTAAATTTAGCTTATCCTATGCCGAACGGTAAGACTGTTAAACTGCTTGACGACAACGATATTTATTTAGGCAATCAGGTAGAATGTGAGTTCAACGACGGCGAATTGATTAAATGCTACGGCTTGGTTGCAGGACTTAATTTTCTGCTGGTAAGCGAATACGGTGAAAACTGTTCCTCTCCCGAAATTGTTGTTTTCAGGAGAAGATAAAATTTATTTTTGCAATACATAAACAGATTAATATATAATAATTGAGGTAACAAAATGAATTTACCCAATAAACTGACAGTAGGACGAATAATTCTCGTTCCGTTTTTCGTTGCGGCAATGCTGATTGACTTTCCGCTTCATCACCTTGTCGCGCTGATAATATTTGTAATTGCCTCGCTGACAGATATGCTCGACGGCAAAATTGCAAGGAAAAATAACCTTGTAACAGATTTCGGAAAGTTTGCAGACCCGCTTGCCGACAAAATTCTTGTACTTGCGGCACTGCTTTGCTTTGTGCAGAACGGTTACTGCGACTGCGTTGCCGTAATAATTGTATTGTTCAGGGAATTTGCCGTAACGTCAATACGGCTGACAGCCGCCGCGAAAGGCAAGGTTGTAGCCGCAAATATCTTCGGCAAAATCAAAACCGTATCTCAGATGATTGCGATTATCGCAATTCTCGTGATGCAGTTTGTGCTTGATTTGCCGTCAATCGGATTTGCGTTTCCTTCGGGACTTTCCGATACACTTGGCGTTGTTTTCTTTGCAGTCGGAGAGGCTTTAATCTGGATTTCAACAATTTTTGCCGCAATTTCGGGCATTATCTATATTATAGAAAACAAACGCTTTATATCTGAAATGTAAAAAAGTCGAGTGCCTCGACACGCAAATTGAGCAGGCAGCTTGATAATAACAAACTTTCTTTGCCTGAACGTTTCGGAGCTATTTCCTATAAAGTAAAAAACCGTTCGGAAGTGATAATTTGTTCAAAACACTTAAATCCGACCTTAACGCCGTGCTCGAGCGTGACCCTGCCGCAAGAAACAGGGCAGAGGTATTCTTCCTCTATTCGGGCTTTAAGGCTGTGAGGTCACACAGAAAAGCCAACTGGTTTTACAGACACAATTTAAAATTTATTGCTCGCTGGATTTCACAGCGAAGCCGTCACAAGACGGGAATAGAAATTCATCCCGGTGCAACAATCGGAAAAGGACTTTTCATTGATCATGGAATGGGCGTTGTAATCGGAGAAACTACGGTAATCGGCGACAACTGCACTATCTATCAGAACGTAACCCTAGGAGGTACGGGCAAGGATACGGGCAAACGTCACCCGACTCTCGGCAACAATGTGCTTGTAGGCTCAGGAGCAAAGGTGCTCGGCCCGTTTACTGTAGGAGATAATGCACGAATTGCCGCAGGCGCAGTTGTGCTGAGTGAAGTCCCTGCAAATGCAACCGCTGTAGGCGTTCCTGCAAGGGTAGTTAAGGTGAACGGAATCAGGAGCGAAACGCTCGACCAGATTCACGTTTCCGACCCCGTTGCACTTGCACTCTGCAACCTTGAACACAAAATTAATCAGCTCAATGAGCAGATAGAAGAATTAAAAAAAGTCAACAGCAAGGAGTAATCAATATGATTTTATATAACTCTCTCGGACAGACAAAACAGGAATTTGTTCCTCATACCCCAGGTAAGGTCAATATGTACACCTGCGGACCTACTGTTTATCACTATGCGCACATCGGCAACCTCCGCACCTATATTATGGAGGACGTACTTGAAAAGTATCTGCGTTTTTCGGGCTATGATGTTAACCGTGTTATGAATATCACAGACGTAGGACACCTTTCGAGCGACGCAGACACTGGCGAGGACAAAATGCTTGCAGGCGCAAAGCGTGAGCACAAGACGGTGCTTGAAATTGCAAAGTTTTACACCGACGCATTTTTTGCTGACTGCGAAAAGCTCAACATAAAGCGTCCCGACGTTGTAGAGCCTGCAACAAACTGCATTGACAGCTTTATTAATATGATTTCTGTTCTGCTTGAGAAGGGTTACGCCTATATCGCAGGCGGAAATGTTTATTTTGATACTTCAAAGCTTGATTCCTACTACGTTTTCGGAAATATGAACGAGGAAGACCTTGCAGTCGGAGTTCGTGACAGCGTTGAGGAGGACGAAAACAAGCGCAACAAGGCTGACTTCGTTCTCTGGTTTACAAAGTCAAAGTTTGAGTCGCAGGAGCTTAAATGGGATAGTCCCTGGGGACTCGGATATCCCGGCTGGCATATTGAGTGTTCGTGCATAAGCTGCAAGCACAACGGCGAGTACCTCGACATTCACTGCGGCGGAATTGACAACGCTTTCCCGCACCACACAAATGAAATTGCGCAGAGTGAAGCGTTCCTCGGTCATAAGTGGTGCAAATACTGGTTCCACGTTCTTCACCTCAATGACGCAAGAGGCAAGATGAGTAAGTCGAAGGGCGATTTTCTCACCGTTTCACTGCTCGAAAGCAAGGGTTACAATCCGCTTGTTTACAGAATGTTCTGCCTGCAAAGCCACTACCGCAAGCCGCTTACGTTCTCGTATGACAGCCTTGACAATACCGCAAAGGCTTACGACAAGCTTGTCAAGAGAATTTCGTCACTCGACAGAAACGGCGAGGTTGACAATGCAAAGGCAGAGGAGCTTATTGCTTCATTCAAAGAGGCTCTCGACAATGATTTGAACACATCCTTAGGTCTTACCTGCGTTTACGACGCTTTAAAGGCTGACACAAACGACGCCACAAAGCTTTATGTGATTTCGGAGTTTGACAAGGTGCTTTCGCTCGGACTTATCGGCGCAGAAAATGAAGAAACTGCTGAAAGTGACAGCGAAGCAAACGCTGAGATTGAGGCTCTTATTGCACAGAGAACAAAGGCTCGTGCCGAAAAGGACTGGGCAACAGCCGACGCAATCAGAGATAAGCTCAAAGAAATGAAGGTTGTCGTTGAGGATACAAAAGACGGCATAAAGTGGCATTTTGAATAATTTGAAATAACTGTAGGGGCGACCCAGTGCGGTCGCCCTCAGCAGGAAACGGTTCCTTAATCGGATAATTGAGAATTCGGTGAGAATCCGAAACAACAGTCATTACTGTGTTTGACAGGCAAGGTTATTAATTTGTTGCTGTCATAAGTCAGATCGCATCCCGTTTCCTTGGTTTTGCAATCTCGGACAAAGGAGAAAAGCAGCCGACTTTAATTTGGTATTTGTGTTTTTGCACTATGCCGAATCATTTTGGTGTGCTTTCCTTTTGAGGAAGGCACTTTTTTGTGTCTTTCAATATATATAGGAAAGGTGATTATAATGAAAGAAAGAATCAAAAAACTAACCGCAATTTTGATTACGGCAATTATGGTATCGTCACTATTTACAGTGTCGCTCTCCGCAAATGCCGCAAATACCGACAAGGTGAGAGTAACGGTTAAAAATGAAGTGTATTCAACCGCTGACGGTGCAGTATGGGACGGAACTCTGCTTGACGAGTGGGTGAGCATTGACGACTCTTCAACAATGATGAGCGCACTCGTTTCTGCTCTTGACAGTAAAGAATACACACAGACAGGTGCTGAGGATAACTACATTACCGAAATCAACGGACTAAAAGCAGGCGATGCAGGCTATATGAGCGGCTGGATGGGCACAATCAACGATTGGTTTGCCGACGAGGGTTACGGTGCTTTCAGTGTTGCAAACGGCACTCTTGAAAGCGGTGACGAATTATGCTTTGTCTACTCAAATGCGTGGGGTGCAGACGTCGGAAGCCTTTGGGACAGTAATGACACTTCACTTTCATCTCTTATAGTTGACAACGGAACGTTTTCACCCGAATTTACTTCATCAACAAAAGAGTACACACTCACGCTCGACAGTGAAACAGCAGTTGTTGTCACCCCGACGGCAGTCAATAAAAACTATCAGGTGAGAACATACAAAAATGAGTACACACCCACTGTTGACGGCTCGGAATACAAGCGTTCATCAGCAATTGACGTTAAAGACGGTGACACAATTTATGTTGCTGTCGGCGACCCTGCGTGGCGTTCAATGAACTTAAGCAACAGTGCAAATATTTATACAATCAACGTTAAAGTAAACAAGATTGCAGAAAAGCTTGACAGCACAGGCGATTACTTGCTTTCGCTCGGAATTCCCTCAGCAGGCAATGAATGGCGTGTGCTCGGACTTGCAAGGGCAGGAAAAATAACAAGCGAATTTGCAGACGGTTACTATTCAAGCCTTGTAAGCTACGTTGAAGAAAAGGGCAGTGCAAAGCTTGATTCAAGAAAATCAACAGAGAATTCAAGGGTAATTATTGCACTCTCTGCAATCGGAAAGGATGCAACGGACGTTGCAGGCTACAACCTTCTTGAGCCGCTTGCCGATTATGATTTTGTAACCTATCAGGGCCTCAACGGTGCTGTTTTTGCGCTGATTGCATTTGATACATATAGTTACGAAATTCCGACAGCAGGTGACGGTGCAACTCAGACAACACGTGAAAATCTTATCAGTTACATTCTTGACAATAAGCTTGAAAACGGCGGCTGGACATTCTTCGGAAGTACGGCTGACCCCGATATGACAGGTATGGCTATTCAGGCGCTCGCTCCGTATTACAGCAAAAATGCTGACGTAAAAAATGCCGTTGACAAGGCTCTTGATGTTCTGTCAGCCTCTCAGCAGGACAACGGCGGTGTTGCATCGTGGGGGACGGTGAATGTTGAAAGCTGTGCTCAGGTGCTCACTGCACTTGCAAGCCTTGGAATTGATGCCGATACAGACGAACGCTTTATCAAAAACGGCAACACAATTGTTGACGCAATTATGGAATTTTCGGTAGAAAACGGCTTTGCACACGTAAAGGACAGCGGATATAATCAGATGGCAACCGAGCAGGCATATTATGCGCTTGTGTCCTATAACAGAGTCAAGAACGGCAAAACTTCTCTTTACGATATGTCAGACGTTAAGGGACTAAAGTATGACGTTAACGGTGACGGAATTGTAAATGTTCAGGACTGCACACTGATTCAGAAATATTCGGCAGACCTTGCAGAGCTTACCGACGAACTGCTTAAAAAGGCAGACTGCAACAATGACGGCTTTGTAAATGTTATTGACGCAACAACCTTACAGAAAATTATTGTTGAATAAACCATGATTTGTCGAGTGCCTCGACGGGCAAATTTTAAAATTGTAGCGGCGAACTGTGTTC
>CAMBNE010000006.1 GCA_945868935.1 uncultured Clostridia bacterium | reverse complement strand
ACGGTTTGCAATTATTTACTATTTTGTGATATAATCAGTGTGGGTAACTTTGCGCAAGGAGTAAGTAATATGAAAATAGCGATTGTTGATGATTTAAAATCAGACAGAGATATACTGAACGAGAAATTGAATCAATACGCAAAATGCAATAACATAAAATACGAGCTTACGGATTTTTCAAGCGCCGAAGAATTTTTAGAAGATTTTGAGGTCGGTAAATTTCAGATTGTATTTCTTGATATATATATGGATAAAATCACAGGTATGGATGCTGCAAAACAAATATTTAAAGCGGACAGCCTGTGTAAAATAATTTTTCTGAGCACAAGCGAGGAATTTGCCCGCCAAAGCTACAGCGTTAATGCCGTGTACTATCTCATAAAACCGATAGAAGACGAAGAATTTTTACACGCAATGGAATTATGCAAGCTTAAACCTGACTATAATGTACCGATGATAAGCATAAAGAAAAACGGCTCTGTCCACAGTATTGAAACAGAACTGATTTATTATATCGATGTTTACCAACACACAACACGGATACACCTGTGCAACAATGTAATAGAGCTTTATACAAATTTCAGCGAATTCATTGCTCCGCTTAAAAGCGACAGAAGGTTTTCTGTGTGTTCAAGGGGAATTATGGTAAATTTTCAGCACGTCAAGGACATTGAAAACGATTGTTTTATGATGAATAACGGTGAAGCTGTGCCGATAAGCAGACGAAACAAGCGAAACATTCAGGAACAGTGGTACGGCTATACATACAACAGCCTTGGAGATAAGTTATGAAAAAAGCAATACCTTTCAAAAAACACTTTGCTCTGTTAACTGCCTGTATTCTGTCGGCAGTTATGCTGACAGTCTTCTCTCTCAGTGCTGACGCATTGGAACTTCCGGAATATGAAAACGGCGTCATCACCAATATTTCAAACAGCAGTATACTTGCAAACATACCTGAAGAAACAGTTAAGCAAGGCTACGATATAAATGACTTTTCATATTTAATTGAAGTAATAGAACAGCAGGAAATGACCGTTTGCAATGGCGGAAAAAATTATACCGTACCGATTGAAATCGAATGGAGTTTTGATAATGCAGATACATCACAACTCGGATATCGTGAAATTGTCGGCAAAATAATACCGCCTGAAGGCTGTACCTTTGCAGACGGTGTAATTGATACTGTTATCATTCCCTTTACGGTAATTCCTGACTCTGATTCACCCGTTGAAATAACTGAAATTTTTAATTATCAGCTTATCAAAAGCGGAGTAATGCTTGCTGTCGGCGATGAAGGCTGCTGGAACGAAACAGTTGAATATTGGTATGATGTTTTGGGCTTTGTTACAGGATATACTGAATACGGGGACGAAGCTGTACTTATCCTTGAAAGCCTTGATATAAGCGACGTAAATATAAACGCCGAGGGCGAATATACTGTTACTGCTATGTTTGCACTTGACGATGAATACAACAATAAATTTTTCATATCCGATGAACTTCGCACCATAAAAATCCCCGTCATAATCAGCAACCCCGATAATTTTGAAATACAGATAATCGGACAGGACCTTAGTTGTTTCATGGGCGTTTATTTACATAATCAGGATAGTGAAGTTCAGATTTACTATGTTGAGAGCGAAAATGAGCTGATGCATAATAAACTGACAGAATATACCGCTTTACCTGCTGACGAAAACCTTGCAGTTGCAGGCGGAGGAATATTCCGTATTTTCAACAACAGTCTTAATTATTACAGTCACTATTATTTTTATCTTGAATGCGGTGAAGAACGTTCAAATTACATACATATTTATTATGATGAAAATAACATTAACGTATCTGAATTTACGGGCGGTGACCGTGACGGAGGAGACGCAGGCTCGAATTCTCTTCCCGACTATACTCTGCCGTATGGAGATGATGAATCGGCTCAGGATAATTCATCTAAAGACGAAAACAAAAAAACAGATCTGACCGAAAACGGAAAAGAAAAATCAAAAGTTTCTGAAAGTCCGAAAAAACCAACTTCTAATATTCAAAGCAGTACAAACGATTTAATGCAAAATTTCACAGCTGAATCAACAACCGTTTTTGAAAATACCACTCACAACTATGCTGAGTCACAGACTGAAATATATGATGATAACAATGATGAGGGTTACGATAATTTCACAGAAATTGTCACCGAAACAAAGGACATCATTTCAGGCTACAGATTAAATCTTTTACTGCAAAACAACGATTATGCTGTTTTTTCCAAGGGCGGTATCACTGTTCAGATTCCGAGAAACACAATAGAAAAGCTTAATGTATCAGACAATGACCGTTTCAGCGTTGAGATAATCAAGACAGATGAAAATACTGTTACTGTAACTATATTTTTTAATAACAGCGAAATCACCTTGATTGAAGGAATGAAAATTATCGCCCCGTTTGATTATGAGAGCGGCAACATCACAGTTAAAGAAGTAAACAACGGAAAAGTAATAAACAGCACTTACAATAAAGCAAGCAATACCGTAAGCTTTCTTACGGGCAAAACAGGAACTTTCAAAATAACCTGCGAAAACAGCAGCTTTGAAAATACAGATATAAATACAACTGACCAAGGCTCAAGCGGTGTTGATCTGTTCTTAATTGTCGCTTTGGTACTTGTTTTATTAACAGCTTGTGTCACAGTTGCCGTGCTTTTATTCAGGAGAATAAAAAGATGAAAAAGAACAGTCCATTTGTCAGGTATATCGGAATTATTCTTACAATTATTCTTTCTTCACTCTTTTTCATAACAATATATTCTGTTAACAATAAATATACGCAAAGCTCTGTTCAGCCTATAGACGGTATGCTGATATTAACAGAAGATGATTTAGATAATAAACCTTCAAATTTTCTGATAAGGGGCTGGAGATTTTATCCAAACGTCTTGCTGACTCCCGAACAGTACAACGAAAATGCATCAGAATTATACAGCACATACGTTTCAATAGGAGAAAATACAGGACTTACTGACGAAAACGGAGTTGCTCCGCACGGGTACGGCACATATGTATTAACGCTTGTTCTTCCCGAAAAAACTGAAACCTACGCTTTGTATCTGCCCGAAATTTATTGTGCCTATCGTCTTTACATAGATGATGAGGAAATCATCAGTATAGGTACTCCCGAAAAAGATAATTACAATGCAGTCACAGCAAACCGAATGATAACCTTTGACCATTCCGGAAGTAATGCGGTTACTGTAATGCTTGCGGTAAACAATGAGTCATACATTTACGGAGGAATGGTTTACCCCCCCTCTTTCGGAACACCTGTTGCACTTAATTATCAGCGTGGAATAAATCTGGGCTTGAACCTTGCGGTGATTTCAATTGTAGCGTTCATTATGATTTTTTGCCTGTTCTTTGCAATAAGGCCTAAACATCAGAATGCCGTGCTTTATACCCTGATGTGTTTTTTCACCATATTATTTATCGGATACCCAATTCTTCACACAGGATTTACTCTTTCCGTGTTTCCGTGGTATGCAATAGAAACAACAAGCGGATATATAGTTTTATTTCTGACAATCCTCGTTAACAACCGCATTTGCAGGGTACGTCACATAACAAATGTAATTTCTTCGGCAGTTTCTGCCGCATTCTGCATATTGATTTTTACTTACACAATGAATGCTTCACGTGTCAGCGGGGTATTTATTGATTTATTCTCAAATATTATTTTCTGCTATAAGCTTCTGACGGCAGGATACTTGCTGATAACAGGCTGGCACAGTACAAGCGAATACAATGAACACTACAGACCTCTGTTTTATGCATCGCTGTTCTATGCAAGCTCGTGCGTCTGGGACAGAATACTTCCGATGTACGAGCCAATTTACGGAGGGAGATTTATCGAATACGGCTGTCTTGCCCTTGTGCTTTCAATCGGATTTATGCTGTTAAAAGAAATTATTCAGAGCTATTCCTATAGCCTGGCTTTTGCAGAAGAAAAGAAACAGATGACACGACAGCTTGCAATGCAGACTGAATATTCTGCGCAGATAAAACAGCAGTATGAGGAAAAGCGCAGGCTTATCCACGATTTCAGACAACATATCAGAGTCATCAACAGTATGGTAAATAGCAGCGACAATAATGAGCTCAAGCAATATTTATCGGAGCTTTCATATGAATTTACAAGCGATAAGGGTGCTCAAAGCATTGTTTTTTGTGAAAACACGGCAGTTGACGCACTTATCAGATATTACGCCGGAATTATGGATGAAAAAGGCATCCGCTCTCAGTTTCATCTCACAATTCCGAAAAAGCTTGACATTTCGGATGTTGAACTTTGCACTGTACTTGGAAATCTGATTGAAAATGCTGTTGAAGCCTGTGAAAATCAGAACTGCGGTGATAAATCAGTTTCAGTCAGCAGTACCGTTAAAGGCTCACATTTGTTTATAGTTATCCGCAATACCTTCAACGGTGAAATAAGGAAATTTCGCAACTGCTTTATGTCCTCAAAAGGAATCAACCGTCCGGGAATAGGAATTTCCTCGTCTATGAAGATTATTAGCAACAACAGCGGTTCAATAAACATTACAAACAACGACAGTCAATTTCAGGTTGGAATCACTCTGCCGCTGAAATCCGAAACATAAAATATTGTGCGATTGCAGTGAATGAATATTTATTATTCTATACATAATAACGAAGGGTTAAATTTTCCAATAGCATCAAAACAACAAAAACGCAAATCTGATGCCCTGCGGCTCTGAATTGGCTTATCTATACGGTTTGTTAACTTTCATCAATTGTGCCAAAACCGCATAACGAGAGTTGAAACCAGATTCTGAAACTGCAAAACAAAAACTGATTAAACACTGCGTTCAAACCGTTTTTGATATAATTTTATGTATTGAACGCGGTCTGATTTTTCGCTTTTGATGCTCATTTCAGGAATCAAAATGCTCAGCCGACACTGATAATTCCAACTATTCCGTCTGCCGCATCGTCATACAGAATTATTATATCATCAAGATATATAAATTTGACAAGTCATAACAAATATATTCTAAGGGTTTGGAAACATAAATTCCAAACCCTTTTTTTATCATAGCAAAAAAGCATTATGTTTGTGAGTATTATACTAATACCTAATTAAACCCTTAAATATTTTTTGGCATATTTTCCGCCATACTTCGTGAGCTGTCCTCGGAAGGCGTCAGCCTTCCTGCGGAATCTCACTCGTCTGACAAAAAATCTGCTCAAAAATCTTATTAAGTTTTTAATTAGGTATTAGTATTAGTTGAGTTTATGTAAACAGAAGATTTTTTATAATATCGTAATTGACACAATAAAGCAGACTGCAATTTCTTAAGTAAACTGCAGTCTGCTTTATTTTCCGTATTTTATCCCTTAATTTCCGTACCGTCGTTGAATTTAAATAGCAAAATTCCTTCACTTTGAACCGTAACAGTATCAACAACCGTCAGCCAAAGGCAATTATCAAATTCGGTGAGTAGTTCACCACGCTTTGAAAGGTCCGAAATAAAACGGTCTATTGCTTTTCTTTTTGAAAGCTTGTTTTCCTTCTGCTGTTCAAGCTCATCATACCTTGATTTTGCTTTTTTATATCGGTCAACATAGCTGTTGTATCTCTCTGTGTATTCCTTCTGATCCTGTGACAATGATGAATTTTCGGCTATACACTTTTTAATAAGTTCGGTAACGACTTCAAGTTCACGGAGGAGTTCTGTCATTTCTTTATCAATAACCTTCGAATCGGTTAGAACATCTCTTGTAAGTTTGCAAGCCTTTATGAACGGCTCTTTGTCAGAAATCAGTCCGTTATAAACCTTGAGAAATCGCTCCTTTATTTCATCTTCGATAATATGCGGTGTTTTGCAACAGGTGTTGTTCTTGAATTTTCTGTTGCATTGCCATATTACCGTTTTGTATTTATCCGTTGAATGCCAGGTTTTGGAACCGTAAAAGCTACCACAGTCACCGCATACGATTTTTGCACCGAATACACTTTTGCCACTATACGCTCTGCCTATGGATTTTCTGCGTTTAAATTCGTCCTGAACTGCATCCCACTCCATCGGGTCAATGATGGCTTCGTGTGAGTTTTCAATGTAGTATTGAGGAACCTCTCCCTCATTTATCTTCATTTTTTTAGAAAGAAAATCTACGGTAAATTTCTTTTGGTGGAGCAGGGGACGTCATAGTCGAACACTGCTCCGTGCAGGTTTTATCGGTGTTAAAGGCTTCTTCAATTTCCTCTAACGGTATGTTATCAACACTCACAGGCTTCTTGCTGGCGTTGATTATCAGTGTAAAGTGGTCATCGTAAAGATAGACGGAGTGTACGAGGATATTGATGATGGCTCTGCGCTTGTTGACGTCATCAAGCGGCATATCGCAGACAAAATCGAGAAAGGCGAGTATCTGTGCTTCCGAAAGGCAAATACGCTTGTTTTCTTCAATAGCAAGCTGTTCTTCCAGCGCTTCTTTTTCAGCCTGACGTTTGTTAAGGCGTTCTGTTAGCATTTGCACGGATTGTCCTTGCTCAATACCTCTCCATAAATTTTCTATGGCGATATCCGCTTCTCGAATAGCTTTCTTTAACTTCTTGACCGTCAAGTTATCGGGACTTTTGCTACATTCCTCGGATACCTTTTTTGCGATGAATTTGATGTTTTCATCTGTAAGCAACTTCAAACATTCTGCTATTACTCTGTCCTCAATTTTCTTTTTGCCCACGATTGTTTTATCACAGCGCTTTTTTCGGGCTTCCTTGCAAATATAATAGTGATACTGTTTGCCGGTTTTACTTGTGCCGCCGTAACCGACCATCATATTCCTACAATGACCGCAAAACAGCTTTGTCGTCAACAGATACTCACCCTCGCCGTGCGTTCTGGCTGGAGCCTTCTTGTTTTTGTCCAGTATATCCTGAACCTTGTAGAATAAATCGTCGTCTAAAATCCTCGGCATACCGCCCGGCGTTTCCTGTCCCTTATACATATATACTCCTATATATCGCTTGTTACTCAACATACGGCTGAGACTGTTGTAAGTAAAATCGTTGCCCAGCGAGGTTTTGACTTTGCGGCGTTTCAAATCCTTTACGATTTCTGCCTTTGTTTCACCGCTGGCGTATCGCTCAAATATCTCACGCACGATTTTGGATTCGTCCTCGTCAACATAAAATCGCCTGTCTTTATCCACCTTAAACCCAAGACCGGGATTGCTACCGTTGGATAAACACTTTTGTGCATTAATCTCCATCCCTCGATGAATCTTCTGAGAAAGCTCGGCGGAAAAATACTCCGCCATACTCTCTAACACACCTTCGACGAGAATACCGGATGCGTCGTCGGTGATGTTTTCTCTTGCCGACAACACTCTGACACCGTTCTTTTTAAGCTTTGATTTGTAGATAGCGCTGTCGTAGCGGTTACGGGCAAATCGGTCAAGCTGATAAACCAAAATCCCCTCAAAAGCGTGTTTATCACTGTCAGAAATCATACGCTGAAATTCCGCACGATTATCATATTTACCGCTCACAGCCCTGTCTATGTATTCTCCGATAACTGCATAATGATTTTGCTCCGCATATTCGTAGCACACCTTCAACTGACCTTCAATGGATTGCTCGGTCTGGCTGTGGCTTGAAAATCGGGCGTAGATTACTACATTCATTTTGACCTCCTTTGCTCTCCGCCGAAAATGACGGAGAGCTGTATTTTTATATTACAGTTTTTTCAGAAAACAGTCGAATGTGTCAATTCTACGCAACCATTTTCTGATCCTGATATTCGGGGTGAGCCTTCAGCCAATTTTCATAGTATTGCTTTCCAAATTCGCTGTTGTAAAAATCTATAATATTCGGAACAAATGCTTTGGCAAGGAGCGTTAATGCTTCTTCCGAGTATTCCGCAGATCGTAATTCATTGCTCAATAGGTTCACCTCATCTTTCACGGTCACGCTGTCTCTTGAGATAACGTTGGTAATAATCGCAGGCTTTGAGGATAAAATCTTCAAGCTGATTGTCGGTAGCTCTTGGAGCGTACTTCCTCACCTTGTCCATTGGGATTTTAAGCGTTTCACGTTGGTTGGCTTTTTCCTCCGACATCACAAGTTCCAATCCCTCTTTCGTGAGAGAACAGGTATTGAACGCTTTGTGCAAACGATAAGCCTGTGAGTAAGACGGGGTATGATCATCACGCTCAATGATAGTATATAAATTACGCTGAATTCCGGGTGAGAGATAAGACAGTTCCACACCGACAGAGAAAGCAATCTTTCCCTCGTCCATCAGCTTGAGTAATTCGGGGATTAGTTTTGTTAAGCGAATGTATCGCTGAACAGTTCGCCCGCTTTCGCTGACATTTACATCATCGGCACTCTCACGCTTTCCGACAACTTGTCGGGAAGCAACGCCTTGGTGTTTTATCGCTTCCAGCTTCATCTTGTAAGCGAACGCTTTTTCGCTCGGCAGGATATGCTCACGCTGTAGGTTAGCGTCAACCATAGCGATCACCGCTTCATCGTCCGTCATTTCTCTGACAATCACGGGTATAGTATCAAGCCTGAGCTTGCGGCAGGCTTCCAAGCGGCGGTGTCCCGATATTAATTCATAACCGCCGTCCGGCAGCGGTCTGGCGAGCAAAGGCGTAATCGTTCCGACCTTGCCGATGCTCTCGACAATCTTTGCCATATCCTCATTGTCAGCCACGGTGAACGGATGATTACGGAACGGCTGTATTTCGTTTATGGGAATGCTTTGAACATTCTCTTGAATGGGTTGCGTCATCTTTCATATTCCTTCTTTCTTGTTTTAGGGTTCCTTCCTCTTGCGAGGTTTTGCGCCTGTATTTCACAGCGGATATTTTCGTTAATCTTCGGCTCGTCCTCAATGATTGTAAGGGCGATTTTCTTTTCCTTACGGAGCTGCCGCAAGAGCGTTGTACAGTCGTCACGGCTCTTTTTCAGTTCCTTGACTCTGTCGTCGTTATCGCAGTGGCGGAGCTTGTTATATACCTTCTCTCGCAGTTCGGTAACTTCCTTAATCTCCTTGTCGGTATCAGAGATAAAGACTTTTACATCGTCAAGCGTGTGCAGCTTTTTGTTTGAAACCAATGTCACTTGGCGTGAATACCTGTCCAAATGCCGCCACGCTTCACGCATTTCAGGCGATAACGGCTTGCGCTGATTTCGCTTTGGCAGCTTGCCCATCAGATAAAGATAGTGCAGATATTTGGCGTATAAACCGCCGAAGGATTTGAGCTTTTTGAAACTGCCACGGAACACAAATACCCTCGGCTTAAAGCGCTTCATCTGCTTGCGATTGTACTCATACTCGGCGGCGTTTCGCCAATGCTGCGTATTGTTTTCGTGGATCCTGCGTCGGATTGCTTCGTTATTGTACTCGTCACCCAAACGGTACATACGCACAGATTTCTTGCTGTTGGCGGATCGAATTGTCCAGTAACGGTGCTTCGGATTCAGGCACATTACATATCCCATATCCTTCATAATCCACTTGAAGTTTTCAAAACTTCTGGAATGTTCAATGCCGTAATCAATCGCTTCACGGAGAACATTGAACGCAGTCGGCTCGCCGTTTTTCTCAGCGAAGTAAATACTCCTCGGCGTTTTCCCCGACGGATTTTTGATGACGGTCAAATTATGTTCGGCGCACAGCTTATCCGACAAAGCTCTGAATTTCCAGTAAGCTCCCTCGTTGCAATCGAACTTTTTGCCCGTCCACATATTAGTGCTGCAAACGACAAAATGGTTGTGCAGCGTACCGGTATTCAGATGCGTCGCTACCAACACCTGATACTCGTTGCCCCACATTTTCTTTGCCAACTCAACGCCGATTTCGTGGCAAAGCTCCGGCGTAATCTCGCCTGTTTTGAAGCTCTGGTAAGCGTGATAGGCGACGTTGCCGCCTGTTTTTCCGAAGCGTTCTTGCACGGCGCTCATCTCCTCAAAGGCGGTTTCGGCGTTGCAATTCACGCCTGTCACATAGCAACGGCTCTCCGTTTTTGCTTCGTCACCGGCGTAGTGAATCACCTTTTTCAAATCGGAATCAACCGTCTTTTCAGGGTTGGCGGCGTAGTTCACCGTGCGCTCCAAGTTGTCCTTAACCGCCCAAATTTTCGTTGTCGCCACCGCTGTCATCCTCCTCTCGTTCGTGGTAAGCGGAGAGAATTTTCTGCTCAATATACGAGAGCTTTCTCTCCAAAATTCTTCCGTCAAGCGGATATAGATTGCTCCGCAAATCGTTCACCGAAGCGTACACCTCATAGAGCTTTTGACTCGGTTTTTCGGTCAGGTTTTTGTTCAAACCGACCTTTCTCAGATACTCCGAGAGCGAAATTCCGTAGTGCTTTGCGGCTCTTTTCAGCCGCTTTTTTTCGTTCTCGGTTACTCTGACATTGATGTTAAAATTGCGCTTTCGCATTGTAAAACTTCCTTTCTGAATTGGGGTTACAGGGGAATGTTCCCCTTTCGGCTTTCAGCCGCCGGTTTTGGCTTTACAAAACCTATGCTCGCTACACCATAGGACTTACGCCCTGTGTAGTGCCGTGTAGCCACGCTACACATTTTTAATGATTTCAATCTTCTCAAGATAAACTTTGTTCTGACTACTTTCCGAATAAAAAAGTCGGAGCTTCGTACCGATCGGCATATAGTAAAAGCCGAGGTAAGTCTGCCACCAGAAAATCGGTGTGATGATTTTTCTTCCGTCGTCGAGGGTGAGGAAAATACGGATGGATTTCTTGTGTCCCTGCGCTTTCATTTCAAGCGTTCCGGTGAACTCTCCGACCTCCTCCATCATCTGATAGTCCGAGGTGTCGATCATCATTTCTCTCATCTCAACCAACGAGAATACTTTTGCGTTGTCGTTCATTTGGTTCTCCTTTCTACTTCCCGAAAAGAAAAGTTTTTGCCGCCCATATAGGTAGGTGTGTTAAGATAAACTTCTTCTTTTTCGGTTAGTTATTTTTTTATTTGTCTATTTAGTTATTTATATATAGGGGCTGTTTCTGCCGTTCACGTTGACGGCGCTTACGTTCGGCTGACTTCTGCCGCTTGATTCTGTCGGCGCATTTGTCGCAGTAGCGTTTATTGCGAGCCTTGGAATAAAAGCGTGAGCCGCAGCTTTGACAACGCTTGTAGTCGTTGCCGCAGATCAACTCCCGGTACAGTTCCTTGTCGAGAGGAAGTACGGCGTCTTTGAAATGGGTGCAGAAGATGTGATACTTGGAAATCAGCTGCACGCAAGTGTGCGTTTCTCCGTCATCGAGCAACAGACAGTTGCCGTCCATACAGTTGCAGCACGCCCGTCTGACCAAGCGGCTGACCTTCCGAAATTGCCCTGCCTTAATTTCAATGAGCATTTGACCTCCTTTCCTGTCACGCTTAATAAG
This sequence comes from uncultured Clostridia bacterium, assembly GCA_945868935.1. Lineage (GTDB taxonomy): Bacteria > Bacillota > Clostridia > Oscillospirales > Acutalibacteraceae > Ruminococcoides. The sequence goes on along the minus strand of CAMBNE010000006.1, from coordinate 1,394 downwards.
TCCGAAAATGCGGTTGGTAATATAATTACTCTCCTTCGTGCGTTTCGTCGTTCAGAGGGCGCATTATGAGCGGCTCGTGAGCCTTAAAAAGCGTGACATCAAACTGTATGTTGTGTGTCATCACTGCCAAAGCGTACTTTCCTGACAGGCAATCCTGCTCGACGCTGTGCCGTCAGCCTTTCGGCTGCGCTCGCTCCGTAGAGGTCGTGGCGGTTTATCCTTCGCTTGGCAGCTATTCAGTTGTAGTGAAAGAATTACCCTTTCACCCTTCACGCAAAAGCACTTGTTTTCTGTCATAAAAGTGTCATTGCGACAGTGAAATCGGATTAACCCTTTCACCCGTTCCCAAGGACACTTCTTTTTTGTCATAAACCTGTCATAAGCATAAAGACAAAAAAATAAACACCTGTCAAAAAACAAGTGTTTACTAATCAAATTATTCAGTTGTTTTTATACGAACCTTTCCGTCGGCTTGATCACGTTCATACAATAATGCCGATAGCTTTTTATACATCTTCCGCTGTATATTTTCAACGCTGCCACGATTCATATTGTGAGCTTCTGCATATTTTCTGATGGACAACCGTTTTATAAACCTTTCATTGAAAAATTCAGCATAATCCCGAAGTACCGTTTGGAAGCACGTTTTTATAAACTTCAAATCCTCGTAAACTATTTCCATTTCTTTCTTAGATAGAGCTATGAAATCATCATAATAGTTTTTTGAGAATTTATACTTTCTCAAATCAACTAAATAGTTCACGCATAAATCTTTTGCGTAATCATAGTAGTTTGTAGCAGTACGATATTCTCTGTATTTTTCTTCATCAGGTCTTGGAACTCGTTTTCGCTTTGGTGTCGGAAGAAGATCATTCTCTAATGAATCAATAAAATCCTGCTCAATTCTCATCTGCGTTTGCCGCTTATACCGAGTTCTTAGCTTTCCGTCAACCATAACAGGCTCACAAAATTGCTTTTTGCTTATTGTTAAATAGTTCTCATCATTCCTTATAGAGTACGGCATATAGATTACCATATCTTCGCCTGTCACTCCGTCCTTCGCCATAGTAACTACATAGAAAAGTTTTCCGTCGTAGCGCTTGTAATATCCGGCGTAGACGCGTTTATCATACTGATTGTTCATTAATTTGAAACTCCTCAAATTATTAAACTAAAATAAACTTACAAATATAAAGCTTTAAATTCAAATATATTGGTTCAACGAATACGTTCTATATTTTTTTCAATTCTTCTCTAACACTGATTAATTCTTGATTTAAATCGGATATGTATTCTCCACACACCTCAATAAAAAGCTTTTTGTTGTATTCTTTTTCGAATTTATAGTTTAATGAAATATCATCTTCCATTAGCAATTCCAATAGTTTGGTAAA
>CAMBNE010000005.1 GCA_945868935.1 uncultured Clostridia bacterium | reverse complement strand
TTTTCAAAGGACTTTTTAAGAATTTCAGCCTTGCTCTCAAGCTCACAAATCTTCTTCTCAGCCGCATTTTTGTCGGCAAAGCAAAGACTGCTTTTAAGCGTTTTAAGCTGTTCTGTAATTTCCTTAAGAGAAGCCTTGTAGGATGCGATGTTCGTTTCAAGGCTTGCAATATCATTTTTGAGATTTTCCGTTTCACTCTCGGTTTTCGGAATTATCGTTTCAAGCTCAGATTTTCTCTTGATTTTATTCTCCTCAGCCGTGATTTCACAATCAAGTTTTGTGATAAGCTCGGTAAGCTTTTTTATTAGGCTGATTATTTTTTCTTTTGAAGAATTAATATCAGCGTCACCGATTAGCTTTTCAAGTTGGTTTTCAATATTAGATTTTGCCGTTTCGGCTTTACCCTTGATTACAGCACACACGTTGCTTGCGTTTGCCGCTTCGGACTGTGCTTTGTCGCTGTTTTGCTTGGCTCTTTTCAGCTCTTGTTCCGTAGGCGCAGTTTCTGACTTCTGCGCTTTGTTCGGGTGGACTGTTGAGCCGCATACGGGACAGGGCGAATTTTCTTCAAGCTGAAGGGCAAGTATGCCTGCCTGTTCGTTGAGAAAAGCTTGGTTTTTGCTGTTGTAATCCTCAAACGCCTGTTGAGCATAATTGCTTGCTTCAAGATAAATTTTCTGCTTTTCTTCGAGGTCTGAAAGCATTGCAGTGTAATCGTTAAGTGATTTTTTTAATGTTTCAAGATTTTTCTTCTTTTCCTCTGCCGCACTCTTCTCGCTTATCAGCTTTTCCCTGTTTTCGCCTGCTTTTTCAAGCGTTGATTTTTCAGCTTTCAGCTTTTCAAGATTTTCTCTTTTGACTGCAAGGAGTTGATTTTTATCACCAAGGCTTTTTTCATCTTTTTTGAGAAGTTTTTGTGTTGATTCAATCTTTTTGCTCTGCGCTTCAAGCTCTCTGTAACGTGGCAGCTCAGCCTTGATTTCAGCCGATTCTTTGCTGAATTTTTCGGTTTCTTTGAACTTTTCTTTTTCAGAGTCAAGAATTTCTTTTGCCTTTGCAAGCTCGTCCGATTTAGAATTTATAGTCTTGCTGACATTTACAAGCTCAGTATTTGCCTTGTTGTATTCTTCAATTTTTCCGAGGAGTGAATTTACCTGAGCAAGCTGTTTTTCAATTTCCGTAATTTCTTCGCTTAATTCTTTATCGGAATTTTCATCTTTCTTAACAAGCTCTTCAAGCGTAACTATCACGTCAACAAGCGGTAATTCTTTGTTCTTTGCCCTTTCAATGTTCAAGGCAAGGGGGTTTTTATCCGAACAACGTATGCCTTCTATGTACTGCTGAATACCTTCTTTTGCTATTTCTACACTCTTTTTAGCTTCGCCTGCTTCGGTTTTCAGTCTGGCTTGCAAGGTGTAAAATCGTCCGGTTTTGAATATTAAACGCAAAATTGCTTTTCTTTCTTCTGTGCCGGCAGTGAGCGATTTAAGGAAATCTCCCTGCGCTATCATTGCAATCTGTAAAAACTGGTCTTTTGAAATTCCTATAGTATTTATTACAGCATTATCTACTTCCGTCTTTTTTGTAACGACTCTGCCGTCGGGATAAGTAAAAGAACAGTCTGCCGACTGCTCGGTATATCCTTCTCCCTTCAGCTTTTTTCTCATATAGGCAGGATTTCTTCTTACTGTATACAGCTTATCGGCGTACTTGAAAACAAGCTCTGCAAAGGTAGGCGTATCAGGCTGTGCGTACTTTGAACGCAGCATTGACACCTCACGTTTTTCTCCGCTTGCGTCCCCGTACAAAGCATAGACAATTCCGTCAAAAACAGTCGTCTTGCCTGCTCCCGTATCGCCTGAGATTAGATAAATTCCGTTTTCGCCGAGCTTCTCAAAATCAACTACAGTTTCTCCAGCATACGGTCCGAAAGCAGACATTGTTAATTTTATCGGTCTCATATTTCCTCCTCCCATATGCTTTCAATCAGCGAGCTTATGTATTCCCTCTGTTCCTCGCTCATTGGCTGATTGTTCTGCAACTCATAAAAATCCTCAAACAGTTCAAGCGGTGACTTTTCCTCAACTTTTTGTGCGCCTGTTATCTGAGAATTTGAACGTGTGCGCTTGTTATCGTAGTCAAGCTTCATAAGGTTGTGATAAATAGTTCGGAGTTTGCCGACACCGTCGGGAATATCCTCTTCATCCGTTAGCGTTATATGCATATAATCTGTCTGATAGGTGGTATTCTCATAAAAGCTTTTTGCAGTTAATTCTTCATATTTTCCCTTGATTTCACGCATATCATGCTTTGGCACGAGGTCTGCTGTGCGCACATCAAGACTTCCCTTTTCTTTAAGCTCAACTATAGTGACCGACTTTTTATCATTCGCTTCGGAAAATGAGTATTTAAGCGGAGTTCCGCAGTAGCGCACTCTTTCTGAAAGGCAGTTTTGAGGTCTGTGAAGATGTCCGAGGGCAACGTAGTCAAAATCGTCAAACACAGAAACGTCTACATTATCCGTACCGCCGACCGAGATTTCCTCCGATTCGGTACGGTTTGCACCCGTCACAAACTGGTGCGTTATAAGAACATTTCTTTCTTCGCTGTTTACGTTCATTTCCGTAATTGCGGCGTTTATTGCGTCGGTATAGCTTGCGATTTCTCTGTCGTCAAAAAATCTTCTTACGTTTGCAGGCTTAACAAACGGCAGCATATAAATATTCACTTCACCGTACTTGTCTTTCATTTTAAACGGCTCGATATGTCCGTTATAGACAGGTGAAATGTGCACTCCGCTTTTTTCAATCAGGCGTGAGGCAAAAGACAGACGTTCGGGTGAATCGTGGTTTCCGCTGATTACAAACACCTGTAGATTTCGTTCCGACAAAAGGCAGAGAAATCTGTCAAACAAAGTCACAGCTTCCGACGGCGGAATTGACTTGTCGTAAATATCGCCTGCAATCAGAACAGCGTCAGGCTTTTCGCTGTCGATTATCTTGATTATTTGTGAGAGTATATACTCCTGATCCTCATACATTGAAAACTCGTTTACACGCTTACCTATGTGGAGGTCGGAGAGGTGGATAAATTTCATAATTTCACTTCCGGATAAAATAAATATATTTAAATAATAATATACAATAAGCAAGCAGATTTTGCAACAATAATACCATAATATTCACAATTTATGTTGATTTTTTTACAATATTATCTTATAATTAAGGAATCAAAAAGGAGGACTAATTATGTTATTTTTAGAATATCCAAAATGTACAACCTGCAAAAAGGCAAAAAAGTGGCTTGACGACAACGGTCTTTCGTACACCGACAGACACATTGTTGAAAACAATCCCTCAGCAGAAGAAATTAAAGAATGGCACCAAAAAAGCGGACTTGAGCTGAAAAAGTTTTTTAACACAAGCGGATTGCTTTATAAGTCGATGAATCTCAAAGAGAAGCTGCCGACTATGAGCGACGAAGAAAAGTACGAGCTATTGGCAAGCAACGGTATGCTTGTAAAACGTCCTGTGCTTGTTGACGGCGACAGGGTTCTGCTTGGATTCAAGGCTGAAAAATGGGAAGACAGCTTCAATAATAAATTTATTCGGGAGTAAAGCAATGACCTACTCACTTCAGAGCCGCTGGAAGCTAAAGGGCAATCAGCTTGTTTACTACGGCTTACAGAACAAAGAAAACCTGTTTAAAAATAAAATTAAAATCTCACGCAGACAGGCTGAAATAATTTCTTCACTGCCGAAAGAGCTTAGTGAAAATGAATTAAATTTACTTGGAAAACTTTTAAACAAACAGGTTGTTATGACGGACAAAATACGAAAAATACCTGAGTCAATTAACGAGGCAAGGTTTTGCAAAAATTGCAGTGCAAACGACTTTATAATTCCCGGTATTGAATTTGACGAAAACGGCTTGTGTCCTATGTGTCAGACAATCGACGACACAAAAGAGCTGAAAAGCATTGTGCCTATTGTCAGAGAAATTCCGAGAGCAAAGAAGTCACGCTTTGACGTTGCACTTTTCTATACGGGCGGCAAGGATTCCACCTATCTTTTGTACTACCTTGCAAAGGTGAAAAATTTACGTGTGCTTGCACTGACGTGGGAAATTCCATATATGTCCGAAAGTGCAAGGCAGAGCATAGAAAATGCCAAAAAGCACTTTGACAACGTGGAATTTATTACAAGGTCGGTCAAGCAGGAGGATTTGCGTAAGGTATACAGAAAGCTATATGAAATAAGCGAAAACACATGTGCCTGTCCTTCTCTTGCGTATGTGCTTTTTTACCCCGAAATGGTTGCAAACCGTGTTCCGTATTTTATGGCAGGAAATGAGCCTGCACAAATGCTCGGACTTTATTACAACAGTATGGCGCCGAAGATAGCCTATACTTTCTGGCAAAACAAATTTCTGCAAACACTTGTCAACATCGGACGAGTTCTGACGCTTCACCCGCCGCTGAAAAAAGGTCAGTTTCATACGCTTGCCGTAATGAAACAGCTTGCAAAGGGCGACAATATGATTAAAAAGCTGTCAGGTTATTCCGACGAGCTTGTTTCGAATATCGTGACGGCAATCAATGAAGTTCCGCAGATGCTTAAGCCGCTTAAACGCAGTATCCGCTACTCCTCACGCACAGGTCATATTCCTGCGTTTGTTCATCTTGACTTTGACGAAATCAGCGGCGGAAGCTACAACTGGAGAAAAATCAAGGATACTATCGTAAACGAGTGCGGCTGGGTTGCACCGAAAGACGACGGCAAAGGTCTGCATACAAGCTGTAAAATTGAAAAATGCAAGGAACATTCGCAGTTTGTGCGATTCTATAATTGCAAAAGCAGAATGATTCCGTTCAGTGCAGTTGAAATTTCATTAGCAAGCAGAAACCGCAATCTGTCACGAGAAGACGCAATATCAGAAATTGAAAACTCGCTTGGTTTCTCTCTGAAAGAAATTCCCGAAACGGAAATTATGTGTGAATTTTTGAAGGAGAAATTATGATTTGTATTTATTGCTTTTCGGGAACAGGCCACAGCAGGGCAGTTGCAAAATTTTTTTCGGATTCTCTGAAAACAGAAGTCACAGATATAGCTCTGGAGATGAAAATTTCTTGTATTGAATCTGAAATATCAATTGTTGTCTTTCCTGTTTATAACGGAAATATACCAAAGCCCGTAAAGCTGATTTTGCCGAAAATCAATTCAAAGTATTTTGTTTTGATTTCTACATACGGAAGAATGTCAACCGGAAATGTCTTGCAGGAAGGCTCTAAGCTTGTAAATGGCAAGGTTATTGCGGCGGCTTATGTACCGACAGGACACACTTACCTTGACGAGCCTGCCGAATTTGACTCCGAGATTTTACAGACAATTTTAAAGCGGATTGCACACCCGAAAGAAATAATTATTAAAAAAGAAAGAAAAGGTGTTTTACCTTGCATTTTTCCTAATCTTCGCAGTCGCATCAGCGTCAGAATTCACCGTACTGATGATTGCAACAAATGTAATTTATGTGTGAAAAATTGTCCTGTAAAAGCAATTACAGATAAGAATATCAACAAAAATTGCATACGCTGTTTGCGATGTGTAAAAAACTGCCCTGAAAATGCTTTGAGTGTTTCATTCAACCCGCTTTTGAAAAAATACCTGAAAAACAAAAAATGTACAAAATCAAAAATATTTATATAATTTTTAAAATCAAAAAAGCAGGCGGTTTCGCCTGCTTTTTGATTTAAAGGAAATTTTTATTTTTTAATTAACTTCTGAATTTCAAGTGCTTTGCCGAGGTCTCCTTCAACCTTAAGCTTGCCTACCGTGTATGCAAATACGGGGTCGAGCTTACCGTGAACGAGCTTTAAAAATTCCTTGGAGTCGATTATGAACAGTACATCTCTGTCGTAATATTCATACGGCTCAACATTTAATTTCCCGTCGCTGAGTTCAGCATAAAATCTGCCCTCTCCCTCGCCTGTCATATTAACCTGCAAGGCAAGGTGACCTCTGTAGTCGCTTACGTCTGCCTGCATAAATGTTGCTTTTACCTCGTCAAAAATTTCAAAAAATGTCATAAATGTACTCCTCATTATTTATAATATAAATCAGTTGTTGTGCTTTCTCTTTATCTTACCCGAAGCGGTCTTTTCAAATTCACTGCTTCTGACAATTGTTTTTACAATTCTCTTGTAAAGCGGAAGGTCTGCGTTAATTTCGTCGGTCTTTTTGGCAAATATTTCCTCAACATTTGTAATGCCCTTAAGCTTTACAAAATCCTCATTGGGGAACATTTCGGCAATGATTTTTCCGTCCTCGGAATACACCATAAGCTCCTTTGCAAGAAGCCAGCCGTTGTACTTGTTTTCAAGTTCCTCGGGAGAAACGTTCTCACCGTTTGCAAGAATTATAAGATTTTTCTTTCTGCCCGTAATGAAAAGGAAATTATCTTCGTCAATATATCCGAGATCGCCTGTTCTCAGCCACTCTCCGCTGAGTGCGTTAGCTGTTTCAGCTTCGTCCTTGTAGTAGCCAATCATACGGCTTTTACCCTTTACAAGGATTTCGCCGTCCTCGATTTTTGCTTCACAGCCGGGTATAACAACTCCGACAGACTCTTTCTTGATATATCCTCTTACATTCGCCGCAATTCTCGGTGAAAACTCGGTCATTCCGTAGCCCTGAATAACGTCAATTCCGTATTGAGCAAACTCATCAATCAAAGCAGGGTTAAGATATGCACCGCCGCTGTAGATTGTGTGAAGTGAAGTTCCGAAAATCTTTTTGGCAAGCATAGCCTTGGGAACCTCGGGGTGCTGTGCAGACAATTCCGACAGCTGATATGAAATTGTCTGAATTATCATCGGAACAAGCAGGATAATATCAGGGTTGAAAATATTGAGATTCTTTACAAGGCGCATTATGGAGTCGTTAAAGCAGATTGTTGCGCCTGCGCAAAGGCAGGCAAGGATATCGCAGGTAAAGCAGTATGCGTGGTGAATCGGCAGAACGGAAAGCGAAACCGTACCTACAGGCTCGCCCATATCCATACACGTTGCATTATCCATAAGACTCTGCTGTGAAAGCATTACACCCTTGCTTTTTCCTGTTGTACCCGAGGTAAAGAGGATCGAGCTCATCTTTTCGCTGTCAATTTCAACGTCGAACTCGCCCTTGTTTTCGCTCATAAGCTGAGCAAACGAAAGTGTTTCATCACTTGAGCTTTCAGCGTTTATATCAATATAGTAACGTATGTTTTCGCAATTTGCACGGATTGTTTCAATTCTGTCCGAAAGAACCTTGTCATAAACGAGTGCAGAAACATCTGCCCTGTTGAGAAGCTCTGCAATATCTTCAGCAGGAAGCTCCTTGTCAATCGGAACAATTACGCTGTTGCTGTTTACCGTTCCAAAATATGTCACAATCCACTCATAGCTTGTTGCACCGATAACGGCAATATGCTTTGAAAGCAAATCAAGACTTTTAAGCACATTTGAAAATGTCATACTGTCGTTTCTGATGTCGTTGTATGTTTTTGAAACGATTTCCTTTTTGTTCTTATAGCGGAATGCGTCCTGACTGCCGTACATTTTTGCAGTGTCATTAAGCATTTCCTTGATAGTTTCGTATCTCTTGCTCGGTTTCACCTTAACATTTTCCATACTTACGCTCCTTACTGCACTTCTGATTCAATGTACTTTATTGCCTCTCCTACGGTGTGAATTTTCAGAGCCTCACGCTCGTCAATTTCGATGTCAAATTCGTCTTCGATTTCCCCGAGAAAACTCATAAAATCATACGAATTAAATCCGAGGTCGTCAATAAACTTTGAATCCTCAGAAATTTCGGCAGGTGAAACGTCGACGTAGTTTGTAATTAATTCTCTCATCTTATCAATCATTGTTCTTACACTCCTTATGTGTTTGAAATAATTTCCTCAATTGTGCTGTAGGGATTTCTTACGCCCTCAAAGAGGATTCTTGTGATAAAGTAATACATCTTCTCAATGTCATTATATGAATATTTATCCTTTTTATATTCGAAACAGAAGTCAAGACCGTTGTCGAGTGAGCGGTGCATTACGGTAAGATAGATATTCTGAGCCGCAACGCCGTTTGTATACCAGTTTGACTTGTAGCGAACCTCGGGAAGGATGTCGTTTGAACGCATTGAAAGCGGCTGATAGGTAAGGCTTATCGGCTCATACGACTGACCTCTGTCGAGGTGGAAATAATTACTTCTCATACCCATAAACTCAATGGGATTGAAGTTTGCGTGACGGAAAACAGCGTTTTGTGCATCACGGATTTTATAACAGCCTTCAAGGAAGGTTTCATCAAGATTTACAATCGTTCTGCACGGGAAGAAGTGGATTCTTGTACCGCCTGAATTTTTCTCAGCCAAGGTTGCACGTCTTGAAACGGTGTTCTGGACTGAAATATCAGTCTGATTGTTGTTGACCTTCTGAAGATAAGTTCTAAGCGCCATAAGAAGCAAGGTTGCCATTGATATATTATTCTTTTCGCAGAAGGTAACAAGCCAGTCGGAGGGATTAGGCTCAAGGTGGAACTGAGCAATTTCGGCTTCACAGCTCTGTATTCCGCAGACAGCCGCCCTTAAATTCGGGTTGTTGCTTTCCTCTCTCTGTCTTTCAAGAAGATTGTCACCAGTCATATCAGCATACATAGGCTCGCCCTGTTTGAGCACTTCTGTCCAGAACTCTCTGTCTTTTTGCAGAGCCTTTGAATTTGCCTCGTATTTCAAGTCCTTTTCAAGAGCTTTTATAAAGGAAGCAAGCGGCTTCGGATAATCAATGTCGTAAGCCTTGTGGCAGTAAATCTGAATAATATCCTTAAAGAACATTACAATTGCCTGAGCGTCCATTGTCATATGGTCAACAAGCAGATAAATACCCTTGTAGCCGTCGGGCATTGAAATCATAACAACTCTGTTCATCGGGCTGTCGAAACGCTCAAACGGAACAGAGGTCCATTTTTTCATCTCGTTTTCTGCGTCCTCGAACTGCCAGTGTCCGAACTCAAAAAACTCAATGTCACGCTCCTCTTTGGGAACTACGTACTGCATAACGTCACCGTTTTCATTCTTACAGAAACGGATTCGCATACACTCGCTTCTGTCATATGCCTCGTATATACTCTCCTTGAGTAAGTCAAAATCAATATCGTTTTCAATGGTCAGGCTTGTGCCGATGTTGAGCACCGCCTTGTTAGGGCAGTATGAAACAGTGTAGTAGTGCATTTTCTGAGATGCTGCTAACGGATAAAGCTTATGTACTTCACTCATTTTTAGTCCTCCTGAAAATATTTATCAATCATTTTCTTTACTGCATTTTCAAATGCAGGTGTATCCGTGTAGTAAGATTCTGCGTGGTCTGCGCCTTTTACGATAAGCAGTTCCTTTTCCGATTTGCAGGCTTCGTAATTCTTTCGGCTCATCCATGTGGGCACAAAGTCGTCTTTATCGCCGTGAACAAACAGAATCGGAATATCTGTTGAGGCTACTGCGTCAAGAGTGCTTGCATCGTTGTAGCCGTAACCTGCTTTTTTTCTCGTCATAACTTCCGTTACATTCATAATCGGAAATTTCGGAATGTGGTAATCACGCTTTAAAATGTGTGAAAAAACATCATATGCGCTTGTAAAACCACAGTCGGCAACTATAGCTTTTACATTCTTCGGAAGATTAAGTCCGCTTGCCAGAAGAACAGTTGTTGCGCCCATTGAATCACCGTGAAGCATAATGTTCACGTCATTTCCGAACAGCTTTATAGCGTATTCAATCCACTTTACAACGTCGTATCTGTCAAGCACACCAAAGCCGATATACGTTCCCTCACTGTCGCCGTGAGCTCTTTCGTCAACAATCAGCATATTAAAGCCCTGCTCAATATAGAATTTCGAGATTGAGCCGTAATCGTTGAGCCCCTTGCTGGTGTAGCCGTGAAAGCAGATTACGCAGTTCTTGTTGTTTTTGCTTCTTATGAGAGTTGCGTGAAGCTTTAAGCCGTCATCTGACTTTACAAAAACGTCCTCGGTTTTCTGCTGTGAGAGCCACTGCTTGCGCTCATTGATAAAGTCAATGTGCTGCTCCCAGTTTGTGTTTGCGTTGATATTATTTTCAAGCGTAGCGGTAGGCTTGCGAAGTATTGTAAGCCTGAAAAAATACCTTGCCGAAAAATAAATTGTGCAACCCATACCCACAATCACAATCAGCACGACAAGCAAAATCCACATATAAGGTTCCATATCATTCCTCCTTGTTCAGTAACCCATTTAGTATTATGTCAAGCTCCGTATCAAAAACGTGCTCAATCATCTTTTCGTCAATGTCATCCTTCTCTGCTATTATCATCTGCGCAACGAGAAAGGAATTCAGCATAATATACGATACAATTTCGGAATCGACATCTCTAAGCTCACCCGAATTGATTCCGATTTCAACGCAGTGGCGAATCATTTTCAGCCACGTCTGAATTGACTCATTGTTTGGCGAATATCTGTTAAGAAGAATCAGTTTGAACATTTCAGGCTCGTATATTGAAATTTCGGAGAGCATTTTAAAGACAACCTTGGTGTTTTCGGCAAAGCTTCTGTCTTCACGCACACAAGCATCAACAACGTCCATCATTTCCATACTGGTAGTATTATGAATCGTGTCGAGTATCTCCTGCTTATCCTTAAAATAGTGGTAAACTATTCCTGCAGAGTAACCGAGCCTGTCGGTAATCTTTCTGATTGAAAGCTCCTCAAATCCCTCTTCAAGTCCGATTGAAACGGCGGCATCAATTATTGCTTTTCTGGTTTCTTCGTTCTTTTGTATCTGCCGTTCACGTCCCATTTCAAAAGCTCCTTTTAACAATGTTTAAAAATTGAACACTGTTTAATTCTATGATATATTGTACTACTTTTCCTGAATATGTCAACCTATAAAAGCAAAATATTTATATTTTAATCGAAAAAGGTTAGTAAATCACAAAAATTATGATAGATTTTTGCGTTTTAGTGTTTAGGGCATACAAAGTAATTGTGACCTAAAGCATATCAGTCTGACTATTATCACTCTTTTTTCAGAAACGCCCTTGATTGTTCCCTGTATTTTTATATAGATAAAAAGCTGTTTCAAAACGGGTGTTTTGAAACAGCTTAAATTAATTATGCTTTATTCTGTTTTAGCTTCTGCAGGTTTGTCAGCATTGTCTGTGACTTCAGCTTTCGGTTTTTCTTCGGCCTTCTTTTCTTTTGACTTTTTGTCATCTGCCTTTTTAACCGCAGCCTTTTCTTCCTTCGCCTTCTTTGCGGCAGCCTCTTTTTTAGCTGCCATTTTTGAAGTTGACTTCTTTCTGACAGGTAAAGGAAGTTCTTTTTTAAGCTTGTAATATGTTACGCCGAGAGGCGGAAGTGTGAGTACAATTGAATAATCAAGTCCGTGATCTTTAACCTTCTTGGCTTTGATTTCACCGCTGTTTGCAATTCCGCAGCCGCCGAATTCTTCGCTTTCAGAGTTGAAAACCTCCTCGTAAATTCCGTAATACGGAACGCCGATTCTGTAGTTTTCACGGGTAACGGGCTGGAAGTTGCACACGCAGATGATTTCACTTCCGTCGTTTGCAATTCTGCGGAATGCTATTACGCTCTGACGGTAATCATCAAGTGCAATCCACTGGAAACCGTTCCAGTCATAGTCATTTTCGTGCATTGCAGGAACGTCACGGTAGAACTTGTTAGCCTCTGCAAAGAAATGGTTGAGCTGACGGTGTTTTTCGTAGTCGAGTAAATCCCACTGAATCTGCTGCTCAGCATTCCACTCGTCAAACTGACCGATTTCACTGCCCATAAACATAAGCTTCTTGCCGGGGTGAGCCATCATATATGTAATAAAGCCTCTTACGCCTGCAAATTTCTGGTCATATCCGCCCGGCATTTTATTGATAAGAGAGCCCTTGCCGTAAACGACCTCATCGTGGGAAATCGGGAGCATAAAGTTCTCTGAGAATGCGTAAACCATACTGAATGTGAGCGTGTCGTGGTGGTAATTTCTCCACAACGGGTCAAGCGAAATGTAGGAGAGCATATCGTTCATCCAACCCATATTCCACTTGTAGTCAAATCCGAGTCCCATATCCTGAATGGGATAGCGTGTAACGTTAGGCCAAGCAGTACTTTCCTCTGCAATCATCATAACCTCGGGATGATACATATGTACGGTGGTGTTGAGCTTCTGCAAAAAGTCAACGGCAACAAGGTTTTCACGTCCACCGTAGCAATTGGCAATCCACTCGCCGTCCTTGCGGTTGTAGTCGAGGTAAAGCATTGAAGCAACAGCGTCAACACGTATACCGTCAACGTGGTACATATCAAGCCAGAACATAGCCGAAGAAATAAGGAAACTTGTAACTTCAAATCTTCCGTAATTGAAAATATATGTTCCCCATTCCTTGTGTTCGCCGATACGGTAGTCCTCGTATTCGTAACAGCCTGTGCCGTCAAAACGGGCGAGTCCGTGACCGTCCTTCGGGAAATGCGCAGGTACCCAGTCAATAATTACGCCGACGCCCTCCTGATGACATCTGTCAATGAAATACATCAAATCCTTAGGCTCGCCGTAACGAGAGGTTGCCGCATAGTAGCCTGTAACCTGATAGCCCCAGCTTCCGTCAAACGGAAACTCGGTAATCGGCATAAACTCAATATGAGTATAACCCATATTCTTTACATAGGGAATGAGCGTATCTGCAAGCTGACGGTAACTGTAGAAAGTACCGTCCTCGTTTTTGCGCCATGAGCCTGCGTTTACTTCATAAACGTTGATAGGCTGTGTTTTGTGGGGATTATCCTTTTTAAAGTTCAGCCAATTCTCGTCGTGCCACTCATAACCGTCAATTTCATACACCCTTGAAGCGTTGTCGGGACGTGTTTCGCAGTGGAAAGCATAGGGGTCGGTCTTTAATCTGCGCTCACCCCAAGGTGTTTCAACGCAGTATTTGTAGCAGGCAAATTCCTGCACACCCTCAATGAACAGTTCCCAGACACCGGAATCCGAGATTTTGTACATATAGTTTGCATTGGTGTCCCAGTTGTTGAAATCGCCCACAACGGAAACAGAAAGAGCATTCGGTGCCCATACTCTGAAAACAACGCCGTCTCTGTTGTCCCAATTCACAAAATGAGAGCCTAAAAACTCATATGCATGAGCAGATTCACCCTGTAGAAACTGGTCGAGAGGGGGTCTTTCGTCGTTCAATTTAAAAGCCATAATATACCTCTTTTCATACTAATGTTT
>CAMBNE010000004.1 GCA_945868935.1 uncultured Clostridia bacterium | reverse complement strand
AAAGGGCAACGAGATAAGCCGCAACAGGCTTGTAGCTGTTGCCGCTGCAATTGCGCTTGAGGGCAACGACGGCGGAACAGTTGTTACCGACTCAATCACTTCAAGCGGACTTAAGGATTTTATTGAAAACACACTCGGCGGAAAGCACTACCGCTATCGCAGAGGATATAAGAATGTAATTGACAAGGCTCTTGAGCTTAACGCACAGGGAATTAACTGTCCTCTTGCAATTGAAACCTCGGGACACGCCGCAATGCGTGAGAATTATTTTCTTGACGACGGCGCATACCTCTGCACAAAAATCATCATCAAAATGGCACAGCTCCGTAAAGAGGGCAAGGACCTTGACGAGCTGACCTCTGCACTTAAAGAGCCTGTTGAAAGCAAGGAAATCAGATTTAAGATTACCGAAAAGGATTTCAGAGCCTGCGGCGAAAAGATTATTGCCGACCTCACCGAATACGCAGAAAAGCAGGACGGCTGGCAGGTTGCCGATGATAACCGTGAGGGAATTAGAGTATCATTCGGCAAAGAAAACGGCGACGGCTGGTTTTTGCTCCGTCTTTCCGTTCACGACCCGATTATGCCGCTCAACATTGAAAGCGACAGCAACGGCGGCGTTGATTTGATTTATAATCAGCTGTTTGAGTTTTTGAAAACTACAAACGGTCTGGATATTTAACCTATAAATTATAGGTTAAAAAACAATTTTGGTGCGGCAACTTGCCGTTGCAACCCGTGGTTGCGGGGGTGAAAACTGAAATGTATAGCCAAAAACATCGGTTGCGGGGTATAATTTGAGCAACAAAACAACGAGGAGGGCATATCAATGAACATTGAAACAGCCAACAGATTATTACAATACAGAAAGAAACACAACCTCAGTCAGGAGGAGCTTGCCGCTAAAATCGGCGTGAGCAGACAGGCAATTTCAAAGTGGGAGCGTGCCGAGGCATCTCCCGACACTGACAACCTTATTTTGCTCGCTGAAATTTACGGAGTTTCACTTGACGAGCTTTTAAAGGGTGAAAACGCCAAAAGTGAAAATGATGAAAAATCAGCGGAAAACAATTCCGAGCCGAATTCAAACGAGGGATACCAATATAATTACAGCTATTCCTACGGTCCGAACGGCGAAACCGAAACAAAGTACGAGAAGGTTGACAGGGTTTCATTTAAAAACGGAATCCACGTTGACTCAAAGGACGGCGACCACGTGCATATAAACTTTAAGGACGGAGTGCACGTACACGACAAGAACGGCGATAAGGTGCACGTAGGCTGGAACGGAATTCACGTTGAGGAAAACGGCAAACAGCGTGTTTATACCGACGAAAACGGTAATATCATGGTTGACGAGGAGCTGAAACGCCGCCACAAAAGCAAGAGCATCTGGAATAAGTTTCCGTTCTTCATCTTCCCCATACTCGCATTTGCATGGTGGGGCGCAAGCGGAGTTTGCTTTGGCTGGGCGTTAAGCTGGATTTGCCTGCTGACCATTCCGCTTTACTACACGCTTGTTGACGCAATTTATGAACGCAAGGCAAGTCACTTTGCCTATCCCGTACTTGTAGCAATCGCATACATACTGTTCGGATACTTCAATGTGTGCGGCGGCTGGGCTGTAGGCTGGCTTGTATTCCTCACAATCCCGATTTATTACTGGATTTGCAGCCTGTTCGGCGACGATGACGAGCATAACAACTGCAAATGCAACGAATGTGAATAACGATATTATAAAACCGCCTGTCGGGATTTTTGTCCGACCGGCGGTTGTTCTGTTCTCAATTATTTCAATCAAAATAAAATATATCTTCAAATTTTTTATCAAGAGCAATACATAAAATCAATGCAAGTTTTGCAGTAGGATTAAACTGCCCTGTTTCTATTGAGCTGATTGTGTTTCTCGAAACACCTACCATTTCGGCAAGACGGCTTTGCGACAGATTCTTTTCGGCTCTAACTTCTTTAAGACAGTTTTTAAGTACAAGGGTATCGTCCATCTATATTACCCCCATAATTTGAAAAATAAAGAGGATAAAAAACATTACGCTTATCGCAAAGTACACAATCGTAACTAACAGTTCGTGCCTGCGGTGTAGTTTTATAAATTTAACTAAAAACAGCGTGCTCAACATTCCAAAGAAAATAAACCAACTGCCGAAACTGACTTTTCCGGTAAATATAACTTCCATCACAGCTATCAGACAGCAGAGTATCAAACCAATACGAGTTGCAATACTACCTGCGGATTTGAGCACATCATACTCATATATATCTTGGTTTTTATTCTCTTTACGGCTTTTTGATAAAATTTCTTCTTTATTCATATCCATTCTCCTTTGCCAAGTTTTCTTGTCATTTATATTATAGCATTGCCAAGTTTACTTGTCAATAGTTTTTGCAAAGTTTTCTTGTCAATTAATATTAAAAATGAAGGCAGTCCAAAATAACGAACTGCCTTCAAAATATCAATTAACAATTATCCTTCAATATATTCAAGATTTTCAGTGTCAAGCTGTGATGTGCGCATTGCAGGCTTGCAGAGCGGAATTTTCTTTCCGTTCTTTATGAACAGCGGAACTTCGTTGAGCGCTACGTCAATGTAATGCGTTCCCTTTGTCATTTTCTCGGTAACAACCTTTGTTCCGCTTAATTTTACAAACGTCATATCTTCGGGAAGATAAACATATCTTCCGCCGACGTTCTGCTCGTAAACAGGGCAAATCATACATTCGTCGCCGAGCATAAGCTGAGTTTCGCACTCACGGGCGATTTTATCGTCGGGATAATCAAACGAAAGCGGCTTAAAAATCATATCGTTTTCTTCGCTTGCCTTGCGGAAAGTGCTGTAGAGATACGGAATCAGGCGGTAACGCACCTCGATAATATCCTTGAAATCCTCACTGTTTTCAAAATTGTAGCACTCCTGATCTCTTGTGCCGAGTGCGGCGTGGTTGCGCATAAGCGGTGTGAAAACTCCGAGAGCGAGGAAACGCAGAACAAGGTCACGTGTTGCGTTCTCGTTAAAGCCGCCCAAGTCTGCGCCGCAGTAGAGGAATCCGCACATATTTGCCGACGGGAGCATTTTGAGATTGAGCAGTATATGCGACCACCACGAATGATTGTCACCGAACCAGATTCCGCTTGAACGGTGAGCTCCGATGTATGACGCACGTGAGAACATAAGGATTTTTTCCTCGCCGAACTCTTTTGCAAAATACTCGCCTGCCGCCTTTGTCATATTTGCGCCGTAGATATTGTGAACTCGGTCGTGGCAGACCTGCTTGCCGTCAACTGTGTGGTAAATGCTTGAATAATCCTCAGGGCTGTTCGAAAGTCCGAGGAAGGTATCCTTTAAATTGAAGAACTTGGAAAGGTCGAGATTTTCACCCTTGAGTGAAACAGCCTTGTCAAGAGCCTTTTCAAGTCCCTTTACGGAATAAAAGATTGCAGGCTCGTTCATATCGTTCCAGAAGCCGTCGATTCCTGCGTCGGTAAGCACCTTGTACTTTGAGCCGAACCATTCACGCACGTCCTTGCGCAGAAAATCGGGGAATCCGACGATTCCGGGCCATACGCCGCCCTCAAAGTCGGTTCCGTCCTCGTTTTTGCAGAAATATCCGTTATCTCTGCCCTCTTCATAAACGCTGTAGCCGTCCTCTTTTTTAACGCCTGCATCGATAATCGGAATAAGGTGGATACCCTGCTCACGCTTTTTGCTTACGTAGGCGGCAAAATCGGGGAATTTTTTGTCGTCAACCGTAAAGTCCTTGTAGCTGTCCATATAGTCAATATCAAGATAAACGCAGTCGAGCGGAATTCCTGCCTTGTCGTAGCCGTCAATTACGATGTCAACCGTCTTTGCGTCGGGATAGCTCCAGCGGCTCTGCTGATAGCCGAATGCCCAGAACGGCGGAATGTAGCTTTTGCCGATTGCATTTCTGAATTCTTTTACAATCTCAATCGGCTTTCCGCCCTTGATATAATAGAAATCAAAGTCCGTACCGTCAATTGTAATGACTGTTTTGTTCTTTGAGGTGTAGCCGATATCCCAGCGGATTCTTGCAGGAAAATCAATGAAAATTCCGAAATTGTCACTGCCCGAAAGCATCAGGAAGTTGTGAGCCGCATACAGAGATGACTTCGTTTCGGTGTGAAACGGGTCGTCACTGCAAAAGCTTTCGTAAACCCAGCCACGCTTGTTGATTCCTCTCGGAGCCTCGCCAAGACCGTAAACGATGTCGCTGTCGGTCATATCAAATTCAAGGACAAATTTTCCGTCCTCTTCCCTGCTTTTAAAAGGAAAATCTTTATTGTCCGAAGTTTCAAATTTTTCGACAACAGCCTCGGTGCAAATCGGTGTGCCGAAGGTGAATTTTTTAATCATAGTACCGCTCCTTTTTACGTTAATTTACAGTTCTATTTTATACTTTTAAAATTAAAATTAGTATATATTTTTAGGTCATTTATGGTAATATTTTATTTTTTATTATTTTATAAATTAAAATAAAGCCACAACCAAGTCATAAAGCGGAACAAGAACAATCGGCAGGAAAATTGCAGGCACCATATTCATAACCTTCAGCTTTGTAATACCGAGAATATTGAGTGCCAGTCCGATTATTATAACGTAGCCTACGCAGTTCATTTCGTTTACAACAGCAGTTGTGAGCAACGGCTCAATCCACGTTGCAAGTAGTGTTATAAGCCCCTGATACACAAGCACAAAGCCTGCCGAGAACAACACGCCTACGCCGAGCGTGCTTGCAAAGATTATGCTTGAACAAAAGTCCATTGCCGACTTTGTGAAAAGCACCGAGCAATCGCCCTCAAGACCTGCCTGAAGCGAACCGACAATTGTCATTGCGCCCACACAGAACAGCAGACAGGACGAAACAAAGCCCTGTGCTACGGTTGAATTTTTATCTCCCTTGCTTACCTTGCGCTCAATGAATTTTCCGACGTTATTTACACGCTTGTCCAAATCGACAAGCTCACCGATGATTGTACCGACAATCATTGCAACTACTGCAATCAGCGTGTTTTCACCGCACAGGCAACCCGAAATTCCGATAAACGCAGTTATAAGACCGAGCGCCTTGAAAACCGAGTCACCGACACGCTCAGGGATTCCCTTTTTGAATACAAGTCCGATTACTCCGCCCAAAAGCACAGTTGCTGTATTTACAAATGTTCCCACTAAACCGTACATTCTACCATTCCGTTCCTTATTTTTTCATTATAAAGTATATTACATTTTAAAAAAACATTCAACCGATTTACAAAATAATCTTATGACTGTTGAATTTATTATTACGGTATGATAAAATATATAGATAAGAAATGTACAACTTTACTTTACGCTAATAAACCTTTGAAAGGGGTTAACGGATATGTGTGGTATTTGCGGATTTACAGGGCAGGTTGTTGACCGTGACGACGTCATCAGAAATATGACCGAGGTCATCACCCACAGAGGTCCCGACTCTGACGGATTTTTTACGGACGACTATATTTCTATGGGCTTCCGCCGTCTTTCAATCATCGACCTTGACGCAGGTCATCAGCCGATTTACAACGAGGATAAGTCGCTTGTGCTTACCTTTAACGGCGAAATCTACAACTACAAGGAACTAAGAAAGGTTCTGATTCAGAAGGGACACAAGTTCTACACCGACACAGACAGCGAGGTGCTTGTTCACGGCTTTGAGGAGTGGCAGGAGGATTTACTGCCGAAGCTCAGGGGTATGTTCGGCTTTGCAATCTACAACACTAAGGACAAGTCTGTTTTTATCGCCCGTGACTTTTTCGGTATCAAGCCGATGCATTACACACAAATCGGCGAGGATTTTGTTTACGGCAGTGAAATCAAGAGCATTCTTGAACACCCGAAGTTTGTCAAGAGGTTCAACACAAGGGCGCTTGACACCTACCTTTCTTTCCAGTACGCAGTACCTCCCGAAACCTTCTTTGAGGACGTTTACTGCCTTATGCCGGGTCACTATCTCTGGTACCGCAACGGCGAGGTTGAAACTACACGCTATTTTGAGCCACGCTTTAATCCCAATGAGGAAATGAGCGAGGAGCAGGCTGTAAACGAGATTGAAAAGGTGTTTGAAAATTCCGTAAACGCACATAAAATTGCAGACGTTGAGGTTGGCTGTTTCCTTTCAAGCGGTGTCGACTCAAGCTACGTTTCAACATATTTTGCAGACCAGAAAACCTTTACCGTCGGCTTTGACTTCGGTGAAAAGTACAACGAGATAAGCTGGGCTGAAAACCTGAGCAAGAAAATCGGTGTTGAGCACCACACTCACCTGATTTCAAGTGAGGAGTTCTGGGACGCTGTTCCGACTGTACAGTACCATATGGACCAGCCGCTTGCAGACCCGTCGTGTATTGCGCTGTACTTTGTTTCACGCCTTGCAAGCCAGTATGTAAAGGTTGTGCTTTCGGGCGAGGGTGCCGACGAGCTTTTCGGAGGATACACCTGCTACAACGACCCGAGAGTTTTCAAGATATATCAGACAATCGTTCCGCACTGCATAAGAAAGGCAATAAGAGCAGTCTGCCGCAAGCTCCCCGACATCAAGGGCAGAGATTACCTCATTCGTGCCTGCGACCCGCTTGAAGAACGCTACATAGGCAATGCGTTTATGTACGACTACAAGCAGAAAAAGGATTTGCTCAAGGATCCCTCAATTGCAACACGTCCGCAGAACTACACAAGAAAGCATTACTACCGCTGCAGAAAGTACGACGACGTTACAAAGATGCAGTACCTTGACATAAATATGTGGATGGTCGGCGATATTCTTCTTAAGGCCGACAGAATGAGTATGGCTAACTCACTTGAGCTGCGTGTTCCGTTCCTCGACAAGGAGGTTTTCAAGGTTGCGTCCTCGCTCCCTACAAGCCTGCGCTGCAACAAATCGAACACAAAGTACGCTATGAGAAAAGCCGCTGTTCGTCATATGCCCGAGGAAACCGCCGAAAAAGAAAAGCTCGGCTTCCCTGTTCCTACGAGAGTATGGCTGCGTAAGGAAAAATACTACAATGTAGTAAAGAAAAAATTTACAGGCAAAACCGCCGAAAAGTTCTTCAACACTGATGTGCTTGTTGCGTGGCTTGATGAGCATTTCAGCGGCAAGGAGGACAACAGCCGCCGAGTATGGACTGTTTATGTGTTCCTTGTATGGTACGACATTTACTTTGATGAAAACAGCGAAAAGGTTGAAAAGCCTGTCAACCACCTTGACGAGCTAAAGGCAATTGCCGAGGCAAGACGTGATAAGCAGATTGACGCTCCCGGTGAAGTGATTATGGCTGCGGCTGAAGCTGTTGATGAGAATTACGACGCACCGAATTTCGGCGTTGATAAAACTGCAAAAGAAACCGATGAAGCAAATCAGGCTGACGACGGAAACGAGCCTGCAATTGTAGAATCCGAAGAAGAGCCTGCACCTCCCGAGGAGAAAAAGGAGGAGTACGTTAATATTTCAAACCCCGAGGACGACGAAATTTACGAGGCTCCCAGAAAGCCGAAAACTCCGCAAGAGCAGGTACAGATGGCTATTGACGGAATTGAAAAGCGTTCAAAGTACCTTGACGAGCCGAATGTAATTTCGGACGAGGCAATTGACGACGCATTAAGCTCAATAAGCTTTTATGACGACAACGAATAAGACAACAAAGGGTAACCGTTGGTTACCCTTTGTTTAAAATTGGGTTTGAAATATTGTAGCGGCGAACTATGTTCGCCATAATGCAAAAATTGTCATACAATTTTTGCATAGTGACGTCAGGGATGCCGTCCCCTACGGCTATAGAGAAAACGTTTGTGCACAATTGTAGCGAGCGACGCCCTCGTCGCTCACAAAAAACGTTACCTATATATTAATCTATAATTCGGGCAACCGTTTTTATCTAAATAACCGATTTTTCCTCTCAATTTGCGTGTCGAGACACTCGACCGACCATTAATTCCGAATTAAATAAATCCTTATACCACAACTCCGAGGCTCAGAATCTTTCTTAAAATTTCGTACTCGCTTTCAAAGTCGGACAGCGGCAGAGGATTTTCACCCATACCCATTTCAACCGTAAGCGCAGGACGGCGGAACCTGTCAATAAACCAGTCCTTAAATCCTCCGCCCGTTGCGATATCCTCGGGAAATGCTATGTTATATCCGCTTGCCTGTGAAAATACCGACGCAAGGCGAAAGCTCAGAACAGGTGTATGCTTGCCGAACGAGCAGTAAATCTCCCTGCCCTGACTGTGCAGAGCAAGCGCACGTTCAAAATCAACGCTTCTGCAAAGCTTTGTAAGCGCCCTTGTTTCAGGCTCGCTTTCGGGACAGTTGCCGCCAAAGCGTGTCGGCGCAGGACTTTTGATATTGCGGCTGATTTCACGCTTTTTAAGCTCACACCAGCCTGCGTTGAAGTTGTGATTTATGTCAACACCCCTTGCGTTTGCCTGCCACTTGCGTGTGTTTTCGGCAACGTCCTCAACAAGGGGCTTGTATTTCAATGCAGCGTCACTGCCGTGCAGAGCAATTTCCACGCCGTCGGGATTTACGCAGGGAATGACGGTAAGTCCTCTTATTTTGAGAAAATCGCCCAAGTTGTGCTCGCCGACTTTTTTGTCGCTCTGCATTGAATGACAACATTCCTCAAGGAATTTCAGAAGCGCAAGAACGGTGAGGTATTCCGAGCCGTGAAAGCCGCCGCAGTAGAGCACACGGTGCTTTGTGTTGCCGATATGTAGGACATCAATGCTCCTGCCGCACACGCTTTTTCCGATAAAACACCGCTTTACAAAGCTGTATTTCTCGCAAATCTCGCTTAAAATCTCTTTCCTTGCCTGATAGTCGGGCAAAACATTGTAGTTAATCATATAAAAATCCTTTCCTTTTTATTTTTGGAGGCTGTTATGGAACTTACTGAAAAAACTCTGTCGAGCAAAAGCGTTTTTGACGGCAGAATACTTCATATAACACTTGACGAAGTTGAACTGCCTGACGGCAAAAGGTCAAAGCGTGAGGTTGTTAACCATCCCGGCGGAGTGACCGTTGCGGCTCTTGACGAGGATAATAATCTGCTTTTTGTAAGACAGTTTCGCTATCCGTACAAGGAGGTTGTACTTGAACTGCCCGCAGGCAAGCTTGAAAAAGGCTCAACTCCGCTTGAAAACGGCAAGCGTGAGCTTATGGAAGAAACGGGCGCAGAGGGATACTCGTACATTTCGCTCGGTCAGCTCTACCCCTCTCCGGGCTACACATCTGAAATTATCCACCTCTACGCCTGCAAGGTTAAATCACAGGGAAGCTCAAATCCCGACGACGGAGAGTTTCTAAATGTTGAAAAAATACCGCTTGACAAGGCTGTTGAAATGGTGCTTAACAATCAGATTCCCGACGCAAAAACGCAGGTTGCAGTTCTGAAAACCGCAATGCTGATTAAGAGCGGAAAAATATAATTGCAAGTATGATTTCTTAACTTCGAGGTATAAATATATTTATGCAGAATTTCTTTGAAATATTACCCGAAAAATCGGGCACAGCAATTGCGCTGGGCTATTTTGACGGACTGCACAGGGGACACAGAAATGTGATTTCTCTTGCCGCCGCAGAAAGAGAAAACGGACTTACTCCCGTCTGTTTTACCTTTTCAAAAAGCCCGAAAAGTGTTTTATACGGCACACAAAGCAATGCGCTTATGACAAACGAGGACAAAATAAAAACGCTTGAAAGGCTCGGAATTGAGCGAACCTATCAGGCGGATTTTGAAAAAATTATGAATATGCCTGCACAGGATTTTGCGCAGAAGATTCTGATTGATACGCTGAAAGCCGAAAAGCTTTTCTGCGGCTTTAACTACCGCTACGGCAAAAACGGTGAGGGCAGTGCCGAAACACTGAAAAGCTTTTGCGAAAGCAAAGGTATTACACTTACGGTTGTCCCTGCAACGGAAAGCGAGGGCGAGGTTGTTTCTTCAACGCTTATCAGAAAGCTGATTATCGACGGAAATGTTAAAAGAGCGAACGAGCTTATGTGCAGTCGTTTCGGTTTTTCTTCGGTGATTGAGCACGGCAAAAGGCTCGGCAGAGAGCTTGGCACACCGACAATCAATCAGCCGCTTTGCAGTGAGCTTGTTGTGCCGAAATTCGGCGTTTATGCATCAATCGTCACGCTTGAAAACGGTGAAAGATTTTGCGGAGTCACGAACATAGGAATCAAGCCGACAGTCGGCGGCAACACACCGCTTTGCGAAACGTGGATGCCGCAGTACAAGGGCGGCGAGATTTACGGACAGAGCGCAGACGTAAGACTGCTTGAGTTTATCCGCCCCGAAATGAAGTTTTCGGGAATTGACGAGCTGAAAAACGCAATTATAGACAACAGCAAAACGGCACTCAAAATTTATGAACAGACAAATAAAACGCTGTAGCACAGAATTTATGCTACAGCGTTTTTATTACAACTTTATAAGGTTTACAATATTTTTTGCAGTTTTCAATAACAAATTTTGTTCCTCTTGATTTTCCGTCCCAAAACGCAAGTATCATATCGGAATAGCAAATAATTTCTATATTTCTTTTCAGCGGAGCTACTTTACCATATACACTATAGTGTGGTAAAAACTCTGTATATTTCAGATTGTTTTTTAATGCATAATCTCTTGCACATCTGTCAACACCTTTTGCGCCTCCCGATACTATTTCTGTTGTATTTTCAGGAAGATAATCACCTATGTTTTCGATTTCAAGACCTCTTGAACCTATTACTGCAACTCTCATACTACACCTCCAATAATTTAGTATACTTATTTTAAGTATACTTACAACATTATAACACAATATAATCTTAAAATATACTTAAATTAAGATTATTTTGGAGTAAAATATGAGAAATAAAAATAACAAGCATTTAGGTATTGAAGTCGAACCCGAATTGCACTATAAACTTAAGTATATCGCAAAATATGAAGGACGTTCTGCGAACGGTCAGATTATTTACCTCATACGTCAATGCATTAAAGAATTTGAAAATGCAGAGGGCGAAATTGAGGTAAAAAGTGAAAACAAGGAATAATACAAAACGCTGTAGCCCAGAATTTTGCTACAGCGTTTTTTTCTTAATTATTTTCCAGTTTTCTGCGAGTCGGTCGATTGAATATGCCGCATTTGCAGGGCTTGTTGACGGCAGCTTTACCGCCTCTATCCCCGTCTTGGGAAAAATGTACTTCATATACATTTTGTGCGACAGCGCTCCGTTTGCAAATATTCTGTCTACCTTGCTGTTTTGCAGAATTTTTGACAAATCGTTCGGCACAACGTCTTTTATCGAGCTGTCGCTTGAGCCTGTTATCGTGCAGGAGTGAATTACGTCCCACAGCGCAAGGTTGTGCTTTAAAATAAGCCGTTTTTTCTCGTCAATGCTCTGCGGAATTTCCTCATCAAACAGCGTTGCAATCAGTTTCCAGAAACGGTTTTGCGGATGACCGTAAAAGAAGCTCTGCTCCCTTGACTTGACCGACGGAAAACTGCCGAGAATCAGCGTTTTTGAATTTTCGTCAAACAGCGGCGGAATCGGGTGCACTATGCTCTGCGGTGTACTCACTGCATACCCTCCCTGATGATTTCAAGTGCTTTTTCAGCGTCGCTTTCGCTGAGCTGAGGCGTGTCGCCGAGCGGATAAGCAAGTCCGAGATTGTCGTATTTCATCTTGCCGAGCGTATGGTAAGGCAGAGTTTCGATTTTTTCGATATTCTTAAACGGCTTTAAGAACTGACCGAGCTTTAAAAGCTCCTCTCGCCTGTCCGTAATGTCGGGGACGATTACGTGACGAATACGCATAGGCACGTTCTTTTCATCAAGATATCGTGCAAAATCGAGGATATTTTCATTTGAATGACCTGTCAGCTTTTTGTGCTCGTCGTCATCAATATGTTTAATATCGAGCATAACGAGGTCACAGACCTTTAAAAGTCTGTCGATTTTTTCCATTCGCTCGCCGTTATTTCTGTCGAACATCACTCCCGAGGTATCAAGGCAGGTGTTTATGCCCTTGCTCCTTGCGAGGGTGAAAAGCTCAATAAGAAAGTCAAGCTGGAGCATAGGCTCGCCGCCCGTTGCGGTAAGTCCTCCTGTTGTGTAGAACGGCATATTGCGCTCGATTTTTTCAATAACCTGCTCGGCTGAGTATTCTGTTCCTGCATCAGCAGTCCACGTGTCGGGATTGTGGCAGTAAAGGCAACGCATAGGACAGCCCTGAAAGAACACGACAAAGCGAACGCCCGGACCGTCAACCGTACCAAATGATTCAAATGAATGAATTTTACCTGTCATATTTTTCACCTTATATTCAAACGGGCGGATAGTAAAAATATCCGCCCTGATAAATTTTTAAATTGCCGAATGGAAGGTTCTTGAAATAACCTCGTCCTGCTGTTCCTTGGTGAGCTTGATAAAGTTTACAGCGTAGCCCGAAACACGGATTGTAAGCTGAGGATAAAGCTCGGGGTGTTTCTGAGCGTCAAGGAGGAGCTCTCTGTCAAACACGTTTACGTTGAGGTGATAACCGCCCTTGAGCATATAGCCGTCAAGCAAGGCAACAAGATTGTGGTTTCTCTGCTCCTCGGTTTTGCCAAGTGCGGAGGGAACAATCGTGAATGTATTTGAAATACCGTCCTGTGAATCCATAAACGGAAGCTTTGCAACGGATGCAAGAGATGCAACTGCACCGTTTGAATCTCTGCCGTGCATCGGGTTTGCACCGGGAGCAAAAGGCTCGCCGTACTTTCTGCCGTCTGGAGTTGAGCCTGTGTTCTTGCCGTAGGAAACGTTTGATGTAATTGTAAGGATTGAGGTTGTGGGAATGCCGCCACGGTAGGTGTGGTTCTGACGGAGGTAGCTGATAAAGGTATGGAGCACCTCTTTTGCAATTTCGTCAACTCTGTCGTCGTCGTTGCCGTACTTCGGGAAGTCGCCCTCGGTAATGTAGTCGGTAACAATGCCCTTTTCGTTTCTTACAACCTTAACCTTTGCGTATTTGATTGCAGAAAGCGAGTCCGCAACAACCGAGAAGCCTGCTATACCTGTTGCAAACCAACGTGTAACGTGCTTATCGTGAAGAGCCATCTGCAAACGCTCGTAGGAATACTTATCGTGCATATAGTGAATGATATTTAGCGCATTTACATAAACCTGCGCAAGCCACTTCATCATAGCCTTGTACTTGTCCATTACGTCGTCATAGTCGAGGTAATCGCCCTCAACAGGACGGTACTTCGGACCAACCTGCTCGCCGCTTACCTCGTCAACACCGCCGTTGATTGCGTAAAGCAGGCACTTTGCAAGGTTAGCTCTTGCGCCGAAGAACTGCATTTCCTTGCCGATTTTCATTGAAGATACACAGCAGGCAATACCGTAGTCATCGCCATGAAGCGGACGCATAAGGTCGTCGTTTTCGTACTGAACTGCGTGATATTTGATTGACATATCTGCGCAGAAGCTCTTGAACTTTTCGGGGAGCTGAGTTGACCATAAAACGGTGAGGTTTGGCTCGGGAGCCGCACCGATGTTATTGAGCGTGTTGAGGTAACGGAAGGACATCTTTGTAACAAGCGGACGTCCGTCTGTTCCGATACCGCCGATTGACTCTGTTACCCATGTGGGGTCGCCTGCGAAAATCTGATTGTATTCGGGAGTACGTGCAAAGCATACCATTCTCAGCTTCATAATGAAGTGGTCAACGATTTCCTGAACCTCTTTTTCTGTGATTGTGCCCTCTGCAAGGTCACGGTAAGCGTAGATATCGAGGAAGGTTGAGGTTCTGCCAAGGCTCATAGCCGCACCGTTCTGCTCCTTGACTGCGGCAAGGTAAGCAAAGTACACAGCCTGAACAGCCTCCTTG
>CAMBNE010000003.1 GCA_945868935.1 uncultured Clostridia bacterium | reverse complement strand
TACCATTTATTTGATAAAGATGATTACCAAAAATATCTATAATGCTTGAATAGTCTTTTCCGATTTGAATAATCTCTGTTTGCAGAGAAGTAGATTTAATAAGCCTTTTTAGAAACTTACATATTTTTTTCCTCTTACCACTGACTTTATCAATCAACTTCTGAATTTCATTTGAAACATCTTTCTCAGCATCAATTGTTGCTTTGGATTTAGTACAACCATCAGGATACTGCCTAGAGAATTCCCATTCAAACGCTGCTGTAATCATTACAAACCGAGCTGCGTTTATGTGATGCCCGGATTCATAGGTTTCAGGTAAATGGCGCAAATAAATGTTGTCGGAAGCAATATCGGAAAGAATTTCACCTTCTTTTCCTGCAATATGTATTTGCTTTATGTAACGTCCATTTTGCAAAGGCAATTCTTCTGATTCTTCATCCCTATTATTAATATACATTTTTGCAAATTTTTTGTATTTGCTATCATCCTCGGAAGTCGAAAGTTCAATTTTTGTAATAAAAATATTATTTCGATAGCATAAAAACCTGATAAAATCTCTTGCTATTTGCCATAATCTGAGAATAAAACTATAGTCATTCGTTGCGTCAAATTCAAAAAACATAACTGATTCCAAAGTCAGTGGTGGATTATCTATCTTGAATGATATTGTTCTCGATATTCCAAAATACATCTGTACTTCTTTTTCATCAACAATAAACTTTTGTTTATCTGTAGTTGTTAAATCAAAGTTTTGTGTATTAAAATATGCAACGCCTTCTTTTGCAAACTCGTTTGGGATTTTTATGGTAAATGCTTTATTAATAGGGTGGATATAGTTCATTTCAGGGCAGGAAAAAGTAACACGATTGAATTTGTCGTCATTAGATTTGCAAACAATAAATGATTCAATTTCAATAATTACAACAGTATTATTAAAACTCAGCGTGCTCCCTTGTGCTGGAAGGAAAACAATTCGCTGATTAGTTTCATTACAATGCGATGTTAAATATCTTTCATCAACCGGCATAGGATCAGCAAATGTATATGCACCATTGCCAATTGATTTCATTTTCCATTGCCATTCAATTTCTGATTCTTTATCTGCGGGAGGTATTAACCGCAATTCAGTACCGGCAAACACAAATGTAAAGTCAATATCTCTATACTTTAGTTTTCCGGTATAAGTAGTGTTGCAATCAAAGCTCATAGTATTTATTTAATTTTCCTTTCGCATATTGGCAGGATTTCTTCAAGTTTTTGGACGATGCGTTTTTGTTCGGCAAGGGGCGGGAGAGGAATAATACTTGTACGTAAAATCTTTAGAGAAACAAACGGTTGTAGTCCTCCACGAGCTTTCTCCTGCATTACACGTTCCTCGTTTTTTAAATAACACAAAACAAATGACATATCTAACAGATTTGAATCTATTGGTTTAAAAAGAGCTATATTCTTGATGGAAAACTCTCTATCTTTTTTTACTAATACCGGATTTCCTATGGTTCCGATCATAGCCAATAATATATCACCATCATCAACTCTTGATCTATTGTTTATTTGCTTTGCGTCTTCATATGATATTAATTTAGCAGATTCAAAATCTATTAAACCGTTCCTTAGATTCTTGCTTGTTACAAGAGGTATGCCATCCGTAACGTATTTGGGCGTATCGTGTGTGCCATCTCTGACATCTAATATATCAGCAAACCGCGTCCATTTCCAATTATCCGGAATATCAAACGGTATTTCATCATCGGAGATTTTGGGGAGAGGTTTTTGCTTTTTGATTTTGCCTTCTTTGATCAGCCTTTGCTTTTCTTCCTGTATCTGCTGATAGAGTTCTTCGGCGGTGCCGTCCTCGGGGAGCTGTTCGGTTAGTTTGCCTTGGATTGCGGCGTCAATCAGCTTGCTTTTCAGAGCGGTAAGGTTGTCGGCGTATTGCGCTTGCAGTTCGTCTATGGTGTCAAGAATAGAAAAAACTTGTTCTATTTTTTTGACGATGCGTTTTTGCTCAGAATACGGCGCAACAGGAACAAGATAATTCTTAATAACGTCAGATTGAACTCTCTGCTGTCCAACAACGCCTTTATATGAAGCGGTTCCGGTTGATATAAATCTCTGATCAAGAACAAGATAGTAAGTATATTGCGGCAACATCTCTTTCTGGCGAAGAACTATTAATTCTGTTGTTCCTCCGCCAATTCCATTAGGTAAATCGTGCGCAATAAAAGATTTTCTATTCTCAAAGCAGGGTGTTATCTTTGCGAACGCTACATCACCATCTTCAAATTTTGTATGGTTTTTTGCTGCTCTTTCCCATTTTTGAATTTCAAACGTAAATGCTCTATCAAAACCACCGCTGATTCTTTCCATAGAAATAAAAGCAGCTGCAGTATCATTATCTGCTATTACTTTCGGGTTAATCTTATAAAGATCTTTTAGACGAATCCAAGCCCACGACTCCGGAAGTGTATAAGGTCCATCTTCAACAGATACAATCGGCTTCTTTTCACAAATTAAATCAAGTATATCTTTAGCCGTGCCATCTTCCTTGAACTGATTAGTTAGTTTGCCACTAAATGCTAAGTGAAGGATATTACATCTGATAGTAAAAGTATCAATCACAGCTCGATCCCTCCCAGCAGCTCTTTCAGCTGAGCGACAGCGGCGGCGATTCCGTCGGATTCGTCCTGCATTTCATCGAGAATTTCCGCAACGGTGCGGTCGTCTTCCTCAGTAAAGTCGATCCACTTGAAGTTCAGATCTTCACGCTTTGACACTTCTTCTGATGTGAATTTGCGCCATCTACCGTTGGGGTTGGTTTCTGCGTCATATGTTTCTTTGCGATCCTCTGTATGACCAACGCAATAACAGTCCACAAAGTCCTGTAAGTGTTCTCTTGTCATAGGCTTTGTCGCCAGTGTATGCTTTACGCCTGTGCGGTAATCATATACCCAGATATCCTTTGTCGGCTCGCCTTTCTCAAAGAACAACACATTCGTCTTGACGCCGTTTGCGTAAAAGATACCGGTGGGCAGACGAAGGATGGTATGCAGGTTATAATCCTTGAGCAATTTTTCACGGACTTTTGCAGTAGAGCCGCCATCAGTCAGAACGCTGTCTGGCATAACTACGCCGACACGTCCGCCGGTTTTTACGATGGACATAATATGCTGCAAAAAATTAACCTGATTATCCGATGTTTTAATAAATTCCGGTCTGTTGGATGAAACATCCACGCTGCCCTGCGGACGGGTGCCGAAGGGTGGATTTGTCAGGACTACCTGATACATTTTATCCGATTTATCAATCAGTGAATCCTGATAAACAATCGGGCTTTTCTTAACTCCGATATCGTGCAGATACAAATTCATCGAAGCAAGGGTGACAACCAAATCGGTGTTGTCCGCTCCGTACAGCGCATTGTTTTTCAGAAATCTCTGCTTTTCAACATCCTTGCTCTGGAGCTTCATATGCTCATAAGCCGCAAGGAGAAAGCCTGCCGTTCCGCAGCAGGGATCGGCAACCGTTTCGGTGATCTTCGGATCGACAACATCCACAATAGCGGAAATCAATGCTCTTGGCGTAAAGTACTGACCTGCGCCGCTCTTTTTATCCTGTCCGTTCTTTTCGAGGATCTTTTCATAGATCGCGCCTTTAAGGTCGCCCTCCATCATATACCAGTTGTCCTCATCAACCATATCAATAACCTTTTTGAGCATAACGGGACGGTATAGTTTGTTGGTAGCCTTTGTAAAAATCGTACCGATCAAGCCGTCGCATTTGGAAAGCTCTTTTAAAATCTCCTCATATTTTTCAACGAGGTCATCGCCGCTTAACGAGCTTAAATCCTTCCACTTGCAGCCTTCCGGAAGATAACTATTTAGTCCCATCGACTCCTTTTCGTCGTCCATTTTCAAGAACAGAATATAGGTAAGCTGCGTGATATAATCAGTAAAACCTACGCCTGCGGCTGACAGTACATTTGCTATATTCCATACCTTTGAAAGCAAAGCGGATTCGTTCTTTTGAGCGGTTGCCATTTTTTACACCTCTTATGCTGCTCTCAGTAAAAACCTTGACATTGTTTGTATTTCGTCGTTGAAAACAGGAGCAGTAAAACTTGTTATTCCTCTGCGCCAGAGGTCTGTGTCAATTTCATTTAATTCCATCGCGGTGATTGCGCCGTCGATAATCACGAATTCCGCAATCTGCCGCATAATTTCTATTTGGTCATCCGATAAAGTACGCTGCGCTTGACCGCAGTACAGGTTGAAGCGCTGCGTGTAGCCCTTGATCAATGCGGTGAGCTTTTGGTTTTTATGATAAGCAAAACGTACAATCTGAATGAGATTTGTCAGCGCGTTGAAATTAGCCTTCATATCCAGTTCATCTACATTACCGAATTCGTCAATCACTTTGTAATTGCGCCATATTTGATACGGGCTGTATTGTTGGTTTTCCGAAAGCAAGCTGTCTCGCAATTCAATAAGCATACTGTGAGTGATTACAACATCCTCGGAATTGTAGATAATGCGCAAAGCCTCAATGCTGTCTTTGTTGTCATTAAGATACTTTTCAAAATTATCAATGAAGGACAGTGCGGTTTCCTTAGAAAAGCCTGCGTAGATGAGCTTATCGGGATCTTCTTCGGTTGTTACAAAATAACCACGCTGCATCTCCAGCAGTTTGCGCCGCGCAGGAATATTGCCGATTAAATCTATAGTCAAATCCATTCGCTCAGTATTGTTATCTGACGGGCTTTTGTATGCAGGAAGGAGCTCTTTGTCATAAGCTTCCTGAATACGGAAAGCGATTGTTTTGGGAGAAAAACCAAAGGTAGCATTAAAGTAGTCAAGATGTTTGCCGAACAGTACGTTGTTTTCGTATCTGCGGTTGATAGTTGAGCAGTAGTCTCGCAACAGCCAAAGGTTTTCATCGCTCACTTCGTTGTGGGCAAGGTGCTCCAACAGCTTGTCCAGCGGAAGAACCTTTTTGTCTTTGCCGTGACCGATTACGGGCTGAGGAATCACCTTATCTGACTCTGTTACGCCAACTGCGTCAACAATGTAGTAGCATTCCTTTGTGACTGCATTCGGAGTGACTTCTTTCAGCTTATCGTCGTCGATAACGCGGCATCCGCGTCCTTTCATCTGTGTATAAAGAGTGTCTGAACGGACGTCTTTCATAAACAGAACAACTTCAAGCGGTTTTACGTCTGTACCTGTCGCAACCAGCGTAACTGTAACGGCGATTCGGAAATTCTTTTCTGTTCTTAGGTCACGGATCAGACCGTTAGAATCCTCAGCGGTGTAGGTGATTTTCTGCACAAAATGTTCGGGAACTTTGCCGTTCTCAAATTCTCCCGCAAATACTTCTTCTGCGATTTCTACGATTTGAGTAGCGTGATAATCATCCTTGGCGAATATCAAAGTCTTTGGAATATACTCCCATTTCTTTTCCCGATCTGGATACAAGTCTTCATATATCGCTTTTTTGTATGCTGTCAGAACTTCCCTTATCTGGTCGGGATTAACTACCGATCTGTCCAGTGCGGAAGAATCGTAATCTATTCTATGATGCACTTCGTATTCGGTTTCCTTGCCTGTTCTGCGGGAAGTTTCAACCACGCGCGTTCCTTCATCAATCACGCCGCCGTGCTCCGTTTTTTCTGTTTTGATCCTATAGATTCTGGACGGAACATTAACGCCGTCAACTACAGAATCTTCGTATGAATATTCTTCAACCTTATTGTAATTGAAGAACGCATACGCCTCCGGAGTCGGTGTCGCTGTCAATCCAAGAACGTGGGCATCCGAGAAGTAATCAAGAACCGCTCTCCACTTACCGTAAATCGAGCGGTGACATTCATCAACAATAATGAGTTGAAAATAATCGGGCGGTAGGAAAAGTCTATCGCCGAGCTGTA
The DNA here is from genome assembly GCA_945868935.1 of uncultured Clostridia bacterium. Lineage (GTDB taxonomy): Bacteria > Bacillota > Clostridia > Oscillospirales > Acutalibacteraceae > Ruminococcoides. The sequence goes on along the minus strand of CAMBNE010000003.1, from coordinate 8,635 downwards.
TTTCTTTAGTTTCTTCTGCTTCTTCTTTAACAGCATTTTTTTCATCTTCGGCATCCTCACTATCGTCATCGGTGAGTTGTTTACCGGTGAGAACCGCAAAATGCTTCTGAATCGTGGAAATTACAATATCGGCTTTTATATCAGAATCTTTTCTCAACCTTTCGATCGTATATAAAGAGCTCATTTCTTCTTGATTTTCAGTACGATTGAAGGTACAGAATTCTGTTTTAGCCTGCTTTGCAAGATTGTTTCTATCCGCCAAGAAGAGTACTCTTTTGGCATTAGTATAGTTTAAAAGACGATATGTCGCTAAACAAGCAAGATATGTTTTACCGGAACCAGTCGCAAGAATCGCAAGGCTTTTCTTATCACCGTTTTTGATTGATTCTTCAAACTTCATCTCTGCACGATACTGGCAATCACGCAAACCGCGCTTGTCCAAACGTGGCAGAGCACCGTATTCCGATACCTGACCGATAAGCTTCAACATCTTTTTCGGAGAGTGCATTTCTTTGAGCTCAATGTAGTCACTGTCCGGTTGCAGCATATTCTTAAAGTAAATCTTATTGCCGTTTGCGAGGTATACCAAGGGGATTTGATTTGGGAACCAAACACCGTACCAATCCTGTGGGTTACAGGCATAATCCTCCGCCTGAATTTGCACGTCACCGCCGAGAGGGTTTTCTTCACGCTTTGCTTCTACGACAGCAATAGCTTTGTCATCAACAAACAGCAGGTAATCGCTTTCGGTATTGCCTTGCATCAATGCTTCTTTGACAGCGGACGCGCTCCTCGGAACATACTTATCCCGGGATACGATATCCCATCCGGCATTAGTTAACTGCCTGTCTATTTTTATCCTGGCTTTTTCTTCAGGTAATAAACTGTTTTGTGCCACAGGAGCACCTCCTTAAATTCTAAAAATCCAATTTATATTATAACACATCGGTTTTTTCTACACAATAGTACTTTCTATTTTACAAATACGATTAATCTTTCTATTTTACAAATACGATTAATGTGATATGGTTTTATAGATATAGAAAGGAACTCCGTCGTCTTTGCTTGTTAAAGATGTCGGAGTCGTTCATTTTCACTATATGGTTGTAATTGCTTTAATAATACTATCGGTCAGCTGGTATTGTTCATTATCATCCAACTTAAATGACGTTCTAATCACCATTGTGCCGACTAAAACATACGAACCTGTTGTTAAAATTGTGCCATCATAAGAAGCAAGGTATTCACACCGCTTTTTTGCATCATCAAGTGAATTGTATAACTCGATTGCACCGCCAGCATCGGTACCTTTATCAACAATGCTTTTACCCGGGATTGTTTTTTCGTCTAATAAATTTATTGTAAAATACAGGCAACCATAATATCCGCCATCTTTGTTAAGCAATTCATCGGGATTGTTTTCTTTTGTTACTGCTTCGATTCCTTTGATTGAATCAATTGACTTCAGTTTTTGAATAACAAAATCCTGTTTAGGACAAATCAACTGATTTACTATCGCTATTGCGTTTTCGTTATCAGTTGTTATTTCTCGCACCGTATCGGTGTCTTTTCGGATTTTTTCGCCACTATTATTGCTGAAAGAAACTCCAATCATTGATAAAAAATCTGTACTTTGCAACTCAATTGTTTCCATCGATTCAGGAAGGTCGGATACTGCTTTAATGTCGCCTTTAACTGCAATTCTATTGTATTCTTCAACCGTCTTATTAAAGCCATTTACAGCATTATTATAATCATCAGTGGCAACCTTTATCGTAATAACACGAATAGAAAAGATCACCAATAATACAAATATTACGCTACATATAGCAATGACGATCGGCTTCTTTATTGATTTCTTGTTTGGTGAAGAACCACTAATGATTACGTTTTCGATTCTTTTGAACTGTTTTTGGACCGAATTGCTTTTTATTAATCCTTTGCTACTGTAACCGCAAAGGTAAATCTTTTTTGCTTTCCATTTGATTGCAATCGTAACTGTGTTACTTAAAATATTAGACTTAATATTAACAATATAAATATGATTATTTTGATCTTCAAAAACAACATCGCCCAAAGAGTATAGTTTGTCTCTTAGTTTTGTGAACGATAATTCTTCGTTTATGATCTCTTTTTCTTGTAGTTCTTCTTCGCCAGAATAACCATTTTCCAACAATGCGTCCTTTAATTCTTTCAATCTGGTTTTCCTCCGTCAATGAATAAAAATGACGTTTTTAAGCAATTCTTTTGTTTCTACTCGAATATCAAACTCAGATGGAGTTGATATATCTCGATTAGCAACCTCTGTTTCAAATTCCTCAATCATTAAGTCGTTAGCAAACTTGTTTCTATCCTCAGAGGAATACATTTCTTTTAATGTTTCTCCATTTAATTTTTTCTGCACAGCATCAACAATCCTGTCTGCTTCATCTTTTGATACAATATAATCAGCAGATAATTTTTCAAATTCTTCTTGAATAATTGAACACATTTTTTCTGCGTCAGATTCTGTAAAATTATCAATTAATAATTGCGTTCCTATAGATAGACCGGCTCCACCGAGGGCTCCTCCAACTATGCCACCAACAACGGCTCCCGGAGCATTTGCGATAGCACCTCCCAATGCTGCGCCACCCCACGCGCCTAACGCACCGCCTGCAAGACCTGATGCAGTAACAGATAGATTGGCAATAATCTGTTCGGGTGATATTCTTCCTCTAAAAAGGTCTACAATATCTGGAATAGTCAAGATTACCAGTAATACAACTTGTAAATGAATCTCGCTTGAAATTATTTTTGCTGCTTTACTGAGAATATTTTTTCCTGCACTGGCAATACCGACACTTTCAAGAATAGCTTTGCATATTTTTTCACCCATCACTTTTGAAAGTGCTTCACCGACAGGAACATAAAGCTTATTAATACTTGTTCGTGATAATTGACTAACAAGGATATGAGCTATTCCAACAATTGAACCTGTTTTCAAACTGTCTTTTATAGAATCGGTTAATGCGGAAGATATATCCTCTCCGTTAATTGAAGCTATTGCAAGATTCAATACAAACGAAATGCCTGCAGCACTAACTGCTGTTATCACTCCGGTTGCTGCATCATATTTAAGTGAATCAATGTTGCCTGCTTTAGTTAGATTAACCGCTTGTTTATATGTGAGCTTTCCTTTTCTGATAATACTTTCTGCTTCAGCTGGATCGGTTACATTCCTAACCTTTCCTCCTTTTATTTTATCTTTCATCAATGAAACAGAACTATCATATTGATCCGCTGGTACCTCTAATTGCATAGGATAACCATCACCATCAACATACTTATAAAAGCCCTCACTATCAAAAGCTGCATTTACTGATCGTTGAGAGGTACTGTAGTATTTATCCTGTATAAGTGTAGTGGTACCATTTTTGTTAAAAACAATGCGGTCAGCTCCATTTTTAACATTGTTGTCACCAACAACTTTTCCTTTCCTTCCACTTAAACTATCATATAAATTATTGCCGTTTTCAGCGGCAAAACCGTGACCGGTCGGAAGGCTAAATTTTCTGTCAGCATAAAGTTTATTTGTAGTTTTAAGATTTCCAATTAAATAACCGCCCGCTTCACCTATTGTAATTGCTTTGCTTTCGTCTTCAGTGGACTTAATTTTATTATCTTCTATTGCAAAAGCATAGAAAGGCACAGAAGAAAACAGCAACGTAAAAACAATTACAAGGGAAATTATCTTACTAATCTTAGTTTTCATATATATCTCCAGTTAATACTCTGCTTTTAGTATTGATACCCGATTTTGCCAACGCTGATTACTCCACGACGAATAATAGTAATTCCGAATTTGTCATATTCAAACGCATCCGGGGTAAAGGAATCAAGCTGAAAGCTATCATACTGAAAAGTTTCATAATCGAATTTTTCGTATTCGAAAATATCGATTCCGATTTCATCTAATATTTCCTGAGGTAACTCGTAATTTTGATCCACCAAGCCAAAAAAAGTACAGCCGGAATCAACGCAAAACGACATATACAGACTGTGCCCTATATTGTAGGCGAATCCGCCAATTACACCGCCGATAAAGCTGCCGAGCATATATGCCGCCATTGCAAGTGGAGGTATTTCGACAAACCACACACTTGCTGCGATTCCTCCGCCCACAGAAAAGGCTGTTGTTATGTACAATCGAGACATTTCCTCAGACATTTGTACTTTATTGATTCTGCCTGTAGCAAGTCTTATTCCGCTTTCCAACGTTCCAATCATCAAAACAACAGCCGTAGAAATCATTGACGCATTTGCTCCCATCAACGTAGTGCCCAGTTTGCCGCTTTGACAACAAGCTACAAGCGCAGCTGTAATTGAGCCGTTAATAAATCCCCTTGCAGCAGAACTCAAGCCCTTATATCCCATCTCCGCAAACAGCTTAGGATCTATTTCACCTTCGGAAACGAGCATTGATATTCCGTCAATAATTGTGGGAGCTATTCCTATAACGAAAGAAATAACTGCTGCACTTAACCCGGCTAAAAAGGCTTCGCTCATTATGTCTTTTGCCGTCACTAACTGATTTATATCTAAACCGCATTCTTTTAATAATTCTTGATCGAGGTTTCCTTCTTTTGCTGCTCTTGTTAATCTTTGAGCATCTTCTCTGCTGAGCGGAATTGATTTATTTCCTTTTTTATCAGACAGAATATCTGTTAATGTTGCTTGTACCTCTCTGTATCGAGCTACTTGATCCAGCTTTCCGTTTGCTTGCGCTACCGCTATTTTTTTATCTAACAGTTTTTGAGCATCTAACAATTGATTGGTGGGAATAAGCTTTGCTTGACCTTGATACATAGACTTATGCATATCTTCCTTCTTGATTTTCCTTTTTCCAAGGAATTCTTCAAGCGATTCATAGCTTTTTCCGGCTTTCTCTGCTTTAGCTTTAAGATGCATATATCGTTCATATGGTGTTTCTGATTGAGCAGCATATGAGCTTTTAGCATCCTTATAATACTTTAAACTGGCTCTGCTTCCGCCAAATTCCACGTCAGCGGAAGCGTATGTGTTTACATCAGGCGCTTTGGCTGTAGCGGCAGAATGATGAACAGCGGAATCAGCGTTAAAAGTTCCAGAATGCCATATTTCAGCTACAAATCCTTGAAGCTTATCAGCAGGCAAATCAGTAGATTGAACTTTTGTCATAATATCACTTGAAATAGATTCAATCTGACTGTTTATTGTATCAATCCAAAGCTGTGATATATGTCCGCCCAAAGCTGCACCCATATTATCAGAAACAAACTTTAGCCCTTGTTCAAAAGCAATACTCATTACTTAATCTCCATAAATCCAGCAAGTCCGTCCAAATAAAAGCTTAAGACGGCATATCTTAACATCTGGTCGGAAATCAATTTGCTTGATTCGATTTTAGTGCCGATTTTAAAGAAATCTGTCCCTTCATTTTTTTCTTTTCCTGCAGGCGCACCCTTGATTTTTCCAAACAATCCTTTAACGGCTTTAGTTCCCTTTTCAAACGCTTCTCCAATACCATCGGTGTGAGTAGCTTTTTTGATAGATTCAGTATCTGCTACACTATCATCAAAGCGTTCTGTTAATTCGATGTATTTCTCATAAAAATCATCATACAAATCTTTATTGCTAAAAAGTGTATTTGATTCAATATATAATACTGCCTTATTTCCTAATGAGCCGACATTTACACCGTATTTAGCCATATCCTTGTCAAACCTAATATTCGGAATAACAGCTTCGGAAGATTTGTTTTTCCCTATGAAGATAAGCTTTGTGTTTGAGCCAAGTTGAGCCTTATTATCGTTATATATATCTTCGTTCCAGACGACTGCTTCTACACTTCCGTCTTTGATTCCTACAACGGTATTGTTTTCTACGTCGTCATCCTTAAGTGTAATAAGCGACGATAACAATTCAGCATATACAGATTCCTTTTCACCTGTAACGATTATCAGTTTTTTTACCATTCCGCCAATCATCATAATCCCTCCTGTGTGTTAAATACCGGAAATATCTATTTCCTATATTATAACATACACGGGAAAAATATCAATTAAAATGACACAAAAAACGAGTGTTTTAACAGCAAAGTCCCATATATAGTACAGCTGATTTGTTAAAATTATAATAGGAGAAATTTTTGAAAAAATATTTTAAGACTTTGGAACAATTCAGAGGTAGAAGCGTCTATAAAATATAGAGGCACCTAACCTCGGAAAGGAGATGAATACAAATGCCAATAAAAATCAAACGCAAAAACGGTAAGGTCACACGGTACAAGAACGCCGAATATATCACGCTGTTTTACTTTCTACCGAAGTCATTGCTCTACAAATGCGGCGAGCTTCCTTTTCAAATTTCACGCTATCCCTATGAGCTATTCTCAGATTGGAAGCAGATAGAACTAATAGAGAGTGACCAATTTGCTCTTTTGATGTACGACGCATTTCACTATCTTGTGTGGGAGTATATGGGATTGAATGTAGGACGGGAGATATATTCAGGTGATCACCCGGCTTGGAAGTTTTCTCACGCTCCGTCTTTCTGGATAAAGACTATGCAGGACGAGGGCGTGCTGCCGCCAATTGAGAGTCTTGTTAACGATATTCAGCCCACAACTTTTTTTGGCTTTGTCAGCGACGAATATGTTGACGCTGTTTTGAAGGATATCGTTCCGAAAACAATGGAGCGTTTCGGAATGAATGAGATCCTCGCCGTTGTCAAGGAATATCAGTGCTTTGAAGATTTCGATTATAGATATAGTCAACAGAAGAATGACTTTAAGAACAGCTATTATCATAAGAAAACCAAGCACCCAATGATCTCACTCGAAGCGTTTCAGGAGGATTACAAGAAAAATCACGACGGCGCTGAGTGGGATAAGGCGCACGATAGTATCGACTTGGAAGGCGACACAGTCGCTAAGGTTGATGTTGAGCGGTTTATGGCAACACTGTCCGAAAAGGACAGGCAGATATTGGAGCTTCGTGTTGAAGGCTATACCTATCAGGAAATTGCGGATAAGGTCGGCTATAAAACGCACAGCGCCGTTAAAAAACGCATTGACAAAATCGGAAGTAAATTCCAAGAACACGCAAACACAGACATTGGCTTTGAATAGCACCTACTGATTGTTTTCGGTAGGTGTTATTTTTATGCCAAAAACACACAATTCATTATTTGAAAACTGCCCCCACTTTTTTAGGGCAGTTTCACTATTTTCAGGAGGTATTTTATTATGAAAAGTTACAAAGACAAAATCATTATCGGTATCGACCACAGTTACGGCAATATCAAAACCGCTAACCATTGTTTCAAGACGGGTATCACTGCCCACGACAGCGAACCGCTGTTTACAAAGGATATGCTAACCTACAACGGCAAGTATTATCTGATAGGCGAAGGACACAAAGAGTTTCTGCCCGAAAAGCAGAATGATGAGGATTATTATATCCTCACACTCGCCGCTATCTCAACCGAACTTTCGGACGAAGGGCTGACCGAAGCGGATGTGATTATTGCCGCAGGCTTGCCTTTGACTTGGACAAGCGGACAGAAAGCGGATTTTGCCGCATATCTGTCAAAGAACAAGGTGGTAGAGTTCACTTTTCGGAATGTAGATTATCATATCCGAATCTGTGATGTAAAAATCTATCCGCAGGGGTATTCTGCGGTTGTGCCTATCAAATCCACGCTCAAAGGTCTGAGTATGGTTGCGGACATCGGTAATGGTACGATGAACACACTCTACCTTGTCAACGGCAAGCCGCAGAGCGGTAAGATGTTCACTGAGAAATTCGGCACTTATCAATGTACTCTCGCTATTCGTGAGGGCTTTATGCGCAAGACACACAGAGAGCTGAACGACTATATCATCGACGAGGTGTTGCAAACAGGCACAGCGGATATTCCTGATTCGGATTTGGAGATCATCACCGCTATTGCCGAGGAATATGTCGCTGAGATCTTCCGTCGCTTGCGTGAGCACGGCTATGATGAAAGTACGATGACACTCTGCGTCTGCGGCGGTGGCGGTTGTCTGATCAAGAATTTTTATCACGGCAATCTCGACCGTGTAAAGTTCATTAACGACATCTGTGCCGCAGCTAAAGGCTATGAATATCTTGCAGATGTTTATCTGAGAGCCGAGGCGAAGAATGAAGGACGTGTATAAAATGACAGTACGCTTTGACCTAACCGACGCCCGAGAGCGTTATCTTGCAGAGTATATGCAGACACTGGATGTAAAGAAGAACCAATCCCGCAACCAGTTTATGATAGATGCGCTTGCCGATTATGTAGATTTACAGTCAATCACCCGTGAACAGCACGAGGAGGATATCCGAAATATCATTCGTGAGGAAATGCGGGCTTGCTTTGCAGAAGCAAACTTCGCTCCGCAGTCTATGACAAACGCTCCGGCACTGACCGCAGAACAACAGGAAGAAGCAGAACAAGATATTATGGACGACCTTAAACTGTTTGATTGACGGCACGATGACGGCAAATTTTGAGACGATAAACAAAACTGCCGTCACTTTGACGGCACAACAGAATTATAAAAAGATGAAATATTATCAGCAGTATAAGGCAAACAGAATCCGTC
>CAMBNE010000002.1 GCA_945868935.1 uncultured Clostridia bacterium | reverse complement strand
AGCCTTTTCGTTAATCTCTGTAAGCTCAACCGAACCTGTTGCAACTGTACCTGTCCAGTCTGTATCAATTGCCTTGCCTTCCTGTACGCACTTGATAGCATACTCGAAGTAAGGAGCCCAGTTGATTTTTGAAGAAACTATAAATGTGTTGGGGCAAGCACTTACAGTTGAGCCGTTGTAAGATACATTGGGAACACCTGCAGACTCGCAGGCTGTAGGAGCACCCATTGAGTCAGCGTGCTGGCTGATAAGAACACAGCCGTCGGAAATAAGCTTGTTAGCAGCCTCTTTTTCAAGAGTTTCGTCATACCATGAGCCTGTGAATGTTACTTCCATAGTAACTGTAGGACAAACTGACTTTGCGCCGAGATAGAATGATGTGTAGCCTGATTTAACCTCAGCGTACGGGTGAGCACCAACATATCCCATCTTAGCTTCGTCTTTTGTGAATTTTCCTGCTTCAATCATTTCGTTGATTTTCATACCTGCTGCAACACCTGCAAGGTAACGTCCCTCGTAGATAGAAGCAAAAGCATTGTGGAAGTTGTCAAGCTTCTCTGTGTGAGCCTTTGTGCCTGTAGCGTGCAGGAACTGAACATCGGGATTAGCCTTTGCAGCCTCAATCATAAAGTCCTCGTGACCGAAGCTGTCGGCAAAAATGATATCGCAGCCCTGATCAACTAAGTCAAGAGCAGCTTCTTTACAAGCGTCACTTTCGTCGATGTTTGTCTTGTTAATCATTTCTACGCCCATCTTCTCGCAAGCTTCCTTAGCTGCAACTAAGAAGTTGTTGTCGTATGTTGAGTTTTCATCGTGAAGATAGATGAAACCAAACTTGAGGCTTTCAGCACTGCTGCTGCCTGAGTTGCTGCTTGAACTGCTGCTTGAACCGCAGCCTGTGAATACAGCGGCAAACGAAAGCACCATTAGTGCAGCCAATGTAATTGATAATAACTTTTTGAACATTTTAAATTCCTCCTCAAAAAATATGTCAAAGAGCTATGCTCTCTGATTATTTAACTGCAGAAAACAATGCCGTCTTCTTCAGTCATTTCCTTAATCATTGCTAACGACTCAACCCTGATTCCCATATCACGGATTATTTTTCCGCCATCCTGAAAAGCCTTTTCAATAACGATGCCTGCTCCGACAGTCTGAGCACCTGCGTCATTGATAAGATTAATCAATGCAGATAATGCACTGCCCTTTGCAAGAAAGTCATCAATAATAAGAATACGGTCATCTTTATTGATAAACTGCTTTGATACATAAATATCATAGTCTTTTTTGTGGGTAAATGAATATACCTTAGAGGTATATATATCAGAATATATATTTATTGTTGGCGTTTTCTTTGCAAATACAACAGGAACATTAAAATATTGTGCAGTTAAGCAGGCAATACCTATCCCCGAAGCTTCGATAGTGAGAATTTTTGTGACTTTTTCATCTTTATAGAGTCTGTAAAACTCCTTGCCTAACTCAGAAATAAAAGCGGTGTCAATCTGGTGGTTTAAAAAGCTGTCAACCTTTAACACATTGCCCTTACCGATATGACCGTCCTTGAGAATTCTGTCCTCTAAAAGCTTCATAATACCTGCATCCTCTGTTTATAAAAATAGAAATATAAAAATATTATACTACATTAATCGACAAGATTCAATTGTTTATTTTTATATAAAATGTAGAAATATTACGTAAGAAATTAATAAAATTAATACAGATTAAATAAATACGTGTGAAAAAAACCTCGGTACGCGATTTACGTACCGAGGTACTCGGTTGGAACAAATCTCTTATTTTAATACAAATGCACCCAAGCTGTGTTATGGGTGCATTTTGTGTTGTTTGGTTGCAATTATAGAATATTACAGTTCTATATTGATTTGCCTATTATTAATATCATTGACTCTTGGTTTTACATCTAATTAATCACTCATCAAAATCATCCAAATCATCATCTTCTATATTATGATAAGTTTCAATGTTTTCAGGTGTAAGCCATTCGCTGTTTGGGCGACATATTAGTCTTGCATCCTGATATGCCATATCAAGGGTTAATATTGTCTGACCTTGATAATGTCCGCTTTCAAGTTTCTCAATCACCAATGCAACATCAGCTCTGTTGTCATTGTTAGTTAAACACAAAGGCAGCAACAAACTGATACCATTTGTTCTGGGATAATATATCGGTATCGCAGTTTTATAATTCCATCTGCAATATTTTATTGCCGTATCAACTGCCGTTTCCAAACTCGTTTGAATTTCTTTATAAGCTTTTCCATCTCCCTTATGGTCTTCCTTAATATATTCTGATACCTCATTAAATTTTTTAAAAGATTTCGGGTCATTGCTATATTTATTAATAATCTTTTGAAAACGCTCGTAATCTTTCAATTTGGTTTTCAAAAATTCAAAAGGCAATCGGTTTATATTATCCAATATTATGTGTTCATAATCACAAAACAAAATTTTATCAGTGTCATAGAAAATATTTTCTAATTTATCAATATATTTTGCCGGATTTGGTTGTATTGCAAATAAACGAGGTAAGTTTTTACCATTCTCCCCCTTTCCCCATGTTGCAAAATATCCAAAGCTCCAATCTCGCTCATAAAAGTCATATTTGTTCTTATTTTTCTCAAGGTAGCAATATATATTATCATATGATTTATCCACAAGACCCGTATCAAAAACAGCAATACCTTTATCTATATTTTCAGTTATTTTGTTGTCAATACGAACTTTATAGAAAGTGAATTTCAGATATTGTTTGAGAATGAAGTGCTTACCTTTTTCATTTTCGCCTGATAAATCCCAGTTTTCTCCTTTAAGTAACATATCGCTTAATTCGTCCAATAGTTTCTGCCAATTATCAACATAAACATATTTTTCAAATTCACGTTCTGCGCTTGAAAATCCAATCAGATTACATTTCCAATTCCTGTTTATCTCTTCTCTTTTCTTTTTAAAACAAACATGTATCGGTACGCCTCTTTCATCTTTTTCTCCCGTATCAAATTCCATATAATAGTAATTATAATTATAATGCATAGTCACTTTTTTACTATCATATGCAATTTTATATTTCTCATTGAGAAATGATATTAACTCTTCACGGCTCAGTGAATCATCATTATCATCTAAAGCACAGTTCGTAAATGTTGAATATGAAAAAAGTTTATCTTGTATATTTTTATTAATTATACCCAAAATTTTTTCAGGTATAGTAACTTCAGAATAATCCATTGTTTTTGGCAACATATCCCAAAGGAACTTATCATTCCTAGTTTCGTGGAAAACCGGCTTTAATTGTACAGTGATTTTGCCATTTTCTTTCCTCAAAAGACTTTCTATCTCAAACTTAGCGATATCTCCTTGCTTAAAATCGGAATATTGACCCTTAAATTTATTTGATTCTATACGTAATGTAAAATTCGGAGAAATATTAACCGATATGTAATCTATATTTTTATCTGTGATAGGAGCATAGATTATATCGTTCTTTCTATGCAAGTTTGCAAATTGGTTAATTTCAATTCCTGTATTACTTTTTGATGCATCTGCAATAAACCACACTTTTGAGTATTGACAATTATTCTCTGTTTGTTTAAAATCAGTTCCAAGCTTAGACCAATAATATTTATCTATTTCAATATTAAAATTAAACTCGTCCGCCAAAGATTTTGAAATATAAAAATAAGAATATTTGTCAATACATTGAAATATATAACGGTTCTCCGTCACTTTGATACATTTTGCATATGCGTACTCTCCCGGATGATAGATAAAATCTCGATAAGTTTCCTGAAAGTTCTTTGTTTCACATTCAGTTTCATTATTCTGCTTATTTTCAGAGTCATTGCAAAAATTATTATTTGAACTATTATTATCAATCATGTTTATCTCTCCTGAATTTTTTTAAATTTTTATATATTATATCACATATTGGTTATATTTTCAATATTTTTGTCCATATTTGTCGTAATTTATATTAAATTTGCCAAAGCCGCCCTGATTAAGGGCGGCTTTGCTCTATGATGTTCAACTGTCAACTCTCATCCACCTCTTCTTTCCGGCGTCACTGCGTTTACCTCGCCATCTACCATTGTTATTTCTGCTGCGGTTTTTTCCGGCGGTAGGACCTGTCTTTACGATTGGTCCGTGTGTATCTTTAGGACTTGGCATTATATCACCTCCGCATATATAATAATTCTGATTATCATCTGCCCTTGATATTCTCAATTAATTCAATAGCAGTGCCGATAACCATACCAATTCCCATAAGGATTTCCCCTAACATAGTATCACCTCCCACTACAATAACCGCTGTCATTAATCGTCATCTCTAAACAATCCCGAAACGGTAGAACCAAGTTCTAAAACCGCTCCGGACACTGAGCAGATAAGACCTATTGTTTTCCATGTTGTCAAACCGGTAAGTGCTATTAATCCAAACATCAAATCACCTCCGCATCACTTTTGTTGTGTTAATATAATACCATAGATATATTATAACATCAAATATCATTTATTTTTATATTTTTATTCTATTATTTTATCTTAAACTCTATATATTTTAAGATTTTTATATACTTATTTATTCTATTTATATTTACAATATTTGAATTATGTTGTAAAATATAATAATTAATAATACAAGGAGGTTAATGTTCAAATGGGTATTACACCGCAAAATGTAACAGTTACACTAAACACATATAAAATAATCAAAAACGATGTTCTGTTGTTTCGAAACAAAAATAATAAGCTTACTTTCAACGGAATTCTCAACAGGATAATAAAAAATTATAGCGGAAAATCTTCTGCAGATTTTTCTTATTTCAGCGACAGTATAGAACAAATCATTAATTCCGCTCTCAACAATCTCGAATCAGAAGATAAAAAAGGACTCTCTGAAAAACTCTTTATTGCTCATAAAAAAGCATTTTTTGAAGAAAAAAATAAACCAATCCATGGTGTTTCTTTTAAATTCAGTATTTCAGAGAAAACAATGGATACGCTTAACGTAAATCGCAATATTTTTCCCGACTCGGTTAGTGATTACAGCTATGAATATATCGGCAAATATTTGCACTATTTATTTGAAGATTATGCATCACAATCACTTAATTTCCGAGAAAAAATAATATTTGCTGATTTTTACGATGAGATAGAAAATTCAATTAAAAACAATAAATTATTGAGAGCAGAGCTTCACGGTGGGGCAATTGTTTTCATAAAACCCTATCAAATAATGCATGATCCTGAAACAAACTATAATTACCTTGTTGGATTTTCACATTTTGAAAATGATGAAAAAAACACAATATGTTCATACAGGATTTCAAGATTAAATAAAATAAGTGTGTATGGAAAAAAAGAAACTATCACTAAAAACGAGCAAAATGAAATTGAAAAAATTTTAGCAGTGCGTACTCCTGCATATATTTCTTATGAACCAATTCAAATAAAAGTACTCCTTACAAACAAAGGGCAACATTTATATTCCATATTGCAACACAACCGACCGGAATTTACTGCAATCAATAATAAAAGTAACGATATAAAGGAATATAATTTCTACTGTTCTGAAAATCAAGCAAAAAACTACTTCTTAAAATTCGGTGCTGATGCTACAATAATCGAACCCGATTCTCTGAAAAATGAAATAAAAGAAGAATTTGAAAAAGCAGTAATTAATTACAGTAATAATTTAATATCATAATTCAACAACACTGTTTACGGCTTCATAGCCAATGACAAATGTAAAGACCGTCAACTCTCTAAATGAGAACTGACGGTCTTTTGCTATTTATTACATTTTTCTTTATAATCTTCTCCCCAATTCCACATAGCGTCAAGTATGGGCTTCAGGCTCTGTCCCAGTTCTGTCAGAGAGTATTCTACTCTCGGCGGCACTTCCGCATATACCTTTCGGTTTACAAGACCGTTTTCTTCCATATCACGAAGCTGAGCAGTAAGCACCTTTTGAGACACACTGCCGATTGATTTTTTCAGTTCTCCGAAACGCTTTGTCCCCGGCAGTAAGTCTCTTAATATTAAAACCTTCCATTTATCACCGATTAAGGTGAGCGTTGTTTCAACCGGGCAAGCCGGCAATTCTTTTGATTTGTTATTACTCATAATGAAAACCTCACAATAGTATCTTTTTGTTTCTAACACTCATATTATACTATACTGTCATAGATGAAATCAAGTATTTCACCGAAATATAAAAAATTACAAAAAATTTTTTTAGAGCTTAAAAGCTGCTGAAATCCTTTTGTTTACACATTTGTTTCCTCTCGGTAACCGTCCATTAGTACCCTTTTGGTAACCACACCACAATATTGTGCTTACTTTACAGGCAGTACTGTCACAAATATAATATAGTCAAGAGCTACAAAGCTTGAAAAAATCCAAAGAAGTAATCCAAAATGATATTAAGGAGGAAACAAAAATGACAAACACACAGAAAGCACTTGAGCTTATCAACACATTCGCAACCGGTGACACCGAGAAAGCAACCGAACTGCTTGCAGAAGGCTACATTCAGCACAACCTTGCATACGGCACAGGTCGTGACGCCTTTGTCGGTTCAGTTGCATATCTTGCTTCCGCTCCGGTTAAGACAACAGTAAACAATATTCGTGCCTTTGAGGACGGCGACAAGGTTTTCTTGCAGACCGTTTACAATTTTGCAGGTGCGGGTGAACAGGTCGCTTTTGACATCTTCCGCTTTGATGAAAACGGTAAGATTGCAGAGCATTGGGATAACCTTGCCGCAAAAGCAGAACCGAATCCGTCCGGCAGAACACAGCTTGACGGAACTTTGGTAATCAAAGACCTTGACAAGACCGAAGCAAACCGTGAGGTCGTAAAGAACTTCCTTTACGATGTTATGCAGGGCAACCGTCCGGAGAAAATGCCCGATTATTTTGACGGTGATACATACCTTCAGCATAACACAGGAATTGCAGACGGTTTATCCGGTTTAGGTGCTGCACTCGCCGCTCTTGCAGAGCAAAACATTCAGATGATTTACACTACCGTACATCAGGTGCTTGCACAGGGCAATTTCGTACTTGCAGTCAGCGAAGGTACCTTTGGCGGCGCTCCGACCTCTTACTATGACCTTTGGAGAGTTGAGGACGGTAAGATTGCCGAGCATTGGGATGTAATGGAGACGATTGCAGATAAATCCGCTTGGCAGAATCAGAACGGCAAGTTCTAAATTTAACAACCGAAAGCCACGCAAGCATTTGTTTTGCGTGGCTTTCCCTACCATAACGAGGAGATATGAAATGAACTACCTGAAATATCTTGTTGAAGAAATCCATACTATCGTAATGGCAACAGTAGATAATAACGGACTGCCGGTAACCTGTGCTATTGATATAATGGACTATGACGAGAGCGGACTGTATTTTTTAACGGCAAAGGGTAAGAATCTTTACGAGCGATTAAAACAAAAAGGGTATGTTGCTTTGACCGGAATGAAAGGCAGCAACACATTATCTTGCGCCTCCGTTTCTGTCAGTGGTAAGGTCGAAGAAGTCGGCAGCGAACCGCTTAACATGCTGTTTGAGAAAAACAGCTATATGAAAGAAATCTATCCGACAAAAGAGTCCCGCAAGGCTCTTACCGTATTTCGCATTTATGAGGGAACCGGCGAATGGTTCGACCTTTCCAAAAAACCTATTGAGCGAGCTTCTTTCACTTTTGGGAACGGGCAAGAAATAAATGAGGGATATGAGATTGGCGATAACTGCATCGGTTGCAAAGCGTGTGAACCTGTTTGTCCGCAAAACTGCATTGATTTTGGGGCTGTTCCGGCTATGATTATTCAAAAGAACTGTCTGCATTGCGGAAACTGTATGACTGTCTGCCCCAATAATGCAGTTATAAAAAGAGGATAAGACTATGACACAAGCCGAGAAAAGAGAATATTTAATCACAGAGCTTTTGAAAGAACTGCCGGAATATGGAAGCATAAAAATCCCGACAAACGAAACGGAACAGAAAAAACTTTTACGCTCTCTGTTTAATATCCGTATGCCTTTGCCTGTTAGTGATGATTTCATTGCTATACAAGACGAGTATCTTCGTGAGGAAACAAGTCAGAAGGGGATTACAAATCTTGATGATTTAGAGCCTTCTGAGCCGGATATTTATTTATGGCAGGGAGATATTACAACGCTTGCCTGTGACGCTATCGTAAACGCCGCCAATTCCGAAATGCTGGGCTGTTTCTGTCCCTGTCACGGCTGTATAGACAATGCGATTCACACCTTTGCCGGTGTTCAGCTTCGCTTGAAATGTGCTGAAATTATGAAGAAACAGGGACACAAAGAAGAAACCGGCAAGGCAAAAATAACACCGGCGTACAATCTGCCCTGCAAATATGTACTTCACACAGTCGGCCCGATTGTCAGAGGAAAGCTTACAAAGCAGGACTGTGATTTACTTGCTTCCTGCTATCGTTCATGTCTGGAGCTTGCAGAGCAAAACAGCATAAAAAGCATTGCGTTTTGCTGTATATCAACGGGAGAATTTCATTTTCCCAATGACACAGCCGCTGAAATCGCAGTCAAAACCGTAAATGACTATAAGAGGTATTCACACAGCAAAATTAAGGTGGTATTCAATGTTTTCAAAGATACAGACTACGAAATCTACCGAGAACTTCTCGGATAATATAACAAGGCTGAAGAATGAAATAGACACGGCAGACGCTATTGTTATAGGGGCGGGAGCGGGTCTTTCCGTTTCAGCAGGCTTTGATTACAGCGGCGAACGATTCGAGAGGTATTTTTCGGACTTTCATAAAAAATACGGCATTACCGATATGTATTCGGGCGGTTTCTACCCTTATGAAACACTCGAAGAATATTGGGTGTGGTGGTCAAGGCATATTCTTGTAAACCGATATGACTGTCCTGTCGGCAAGCCGTACAGCGATTTACTTGAACTTTTAAAAGATAAGGATTATTTCGTACTGACAACAAATGTAGACCATCAGTTCCAACGGGCAGGCTTTGATAAAAATCGCTTGTTTTATACACAGGGAGATTACGGCTTATGGCAATGCTCCAAGCCTTGTCACGATAAAACTTATGATAATGAAGAAGCTGTCAGAGCAATGGCAGAACAGCAAAATGATATGAAAATACCAACAAATCTTATCCCGAAATGTCCGGTCTGCGGCGCACCTATGACAATGAATTTAAGGTGCGACGATACATTCGTACAGGACGCAGGCTGGTATGCGGCGGCGAACCGTTATGAGGATTTTATTCGCCGCCACAGCAATTCGCATATTTTGTTTTTGGAACTCGGTGTTGGAATGAATACGCCTGTAATTATAAAATATCCGTTTTGGCAGATGACAGTGAAGAATCCCAACGCTGTATATGCATGTGTAAACCTCAAAGAAAGCTATTGTCCAAACGAAATAGCAGGGCGATCTCTTTGTATACAAGTCGACATAGGAAATTTTCTTCATACAATTACAGAGAAGAAAGACCGTCAAGTCTCGAATGAGATTTGACGGTCTGAATTTGTATAACACCCTATTTGTCGTTTTTTAAACTCTTTGTTCTGCCGCCTTATTAACGCAGGCAATAGCGTTCAAGCAGCGGGGATAGCCGATATAAGGCAGACATTGCAAAACCACCTTTATAAGAAAGTCCTTGTCGTTTCCCATATTCATATTACCCTTTGAATGGGCGATTAACTGAGGCTCACAACCGCCCTGCGCCATAAGAAAGCAAAAGGTGATAAGCTCACGCTGTGCAAGGGAAAGCCCGTTTCGGGTATAGTAATCTCCGAAACAGTTTGAAGCAAGCCAGCGATTTATTTGTCCTGCCTTCCACGCTTCTCTCATATGCTCTCCGAAGATTTCTGCCTGTGCTTCTATTCCTTTTTCAAGTCTGTTTTCAAGGGTAGTTGTTGCCTGTCCCTCAAGAGGTAAAGCTATACCGCAATCTGTCAGAACTTCGTTTACGCATTTGAGAAACGGCAACATTCTGCCGTAACCTAAATAATCGGTTGCCTGATAAACAATTTCCTTTACGATTATCGGAGAAATGCCGTCATCTAATGCCTTTATCAGCATTTCACGAAATGCGTCCACACCGCCGCAGCCTATAAGAACAGCAAGCACAGAAATATAGCGTGTTTCTGTGTCTAAATGACAGCTTTCTTCGTTCACAACCTCGTTGAAGGCGAAATATTCAAAACGCTCTGTAAATTCGGGGTCTGTAATTTTTAAGTTCATATCCGTTCTCCTTTGGTTCTCAAAGTGCGCCGACAATTTTATGAGGAACATACAATTCTTCCAGATAAGCAATGTCCTCGGCTGTCAGCTTAACATCAAATGCGCCTACTGCGTCATCAAAATACTTTGCTTTTGTTGCTCCGATGATAGGAGCAGATACGCCCTTTGCAAACTGCCACGCAAGTGCAATTTGCGTCATTGTTTTTCCGTATTTTTCGGCAAGCTCCGCCACACGAAGGACGATTCTGTAATCTTCCTCCTGTGTGCTGTCATATTTGCTTGCAGCCATACGGTCGGTTTTGCTTCTTTCTGTATCGGTATGCCACTCTTTTCGGCAAAGTCTGCCTGCCGCAAGTGGACTGTACGGTGTAAGCGAAACACCCATTTGCTTGCATAAGGGAATCAATTCACGCTCATCCTCACGGTAAAGAAGGCTGTAATGATTCTGCATAGATACAAAAGGTGTAAAGCCGTTATCCCTTGCTGTAAGCTGCATATTGTAAAACTGATACCCGTACATTGCGGAAGCACCGAGCGCACGCACTTTACCTGATTTAACAAGTCCGTCAAGTGCTTCCATTGTTTCTTCAATCGGCGTTTCATAATCAAAGCGGTGGATAATATACAAATCAAGATAGTCAGTACCCAGCCGTTTCAGTGTGCCGTCAATTTCCCGGTTAATCGCCTCTTTCGAGAGATGTCCCTCATTAAAATATACCTTTGAAGCTAAAACAACCTTATCTCTTGATGTGCAGTTTTTTATAGCACGCCCCAGATACTCTTCGCTGGTTCCGTGTGCGTAGGTGTTGGCTGTATCAAAGAAATTGATACCAAGCTCCAATGCGTGGCGAACCGTATTTTCCGTATCCTGCGGATTCAGCGTCCATTCGTGAAGGTCTGCCGACGGCTTGCCGAAGCTCATACAACCGACGCAAAGCTTTGATATTTCAATATCGGTATTACCGAGTTTCGTGTATTCCATATTACTGCCTCCTGATTTCAAAATGTGTCAGCCCAGTCCCCAAGCATTTTTTCGGACATACCGTTTACCACCTTGCCGTTTTTCCAATTTGCGGCAGGACAAAGGCTTTTCAGTACATCGGTAGTTTTGCCCATTTCGCTGCCGCCGGAGGTGGCAAACGGAATAACCGTCTTGCCCGAAAAGTCATAGCTTTCCACAAAGGTGTTGATAATTTTCGGTGCAACATACCACCAGATAGGAAAGCCGAGGAATACCGTGCTGTAATCGTCCATATTGGCAAGGGTATCGAAAATTTCGGGACGGCAATTAGGGTCATTTGTTTCAACGGAGCTACGGCTCTTTTTATCCGTCCAGTCAAGGTCTGCACGGGTGTACGGTGTTTTTGGTTTGATTTCAAACAGGTCTGCACCGATTGCTTTTGCTAAACGCTCGGCGGCGGCTTTTGTAACGCCGCTTGCCGAGAAATATGCTACTAATTTTTTGCTCATATTATTTTTCCTCCTTATATTACATAAGTCCGTTATTACTTAACCATTCGTTGATACCGCTGTCAGATGAACCACTCGCTCTAAGGCCGTCACGAATATCAGCGTCCGGTTCTTCCGCTTTCATATCCGATACTGATTTTGAAATACCGCTTGAGCCGGAAGTGCAAAACGGCATTACCGTTTTATTTGACAAGTCATAGGTATCAAGAAAAGTATTGATAATTCTCGGCATCGTTCCCCACCAAATCGGGTATCCGATATATACGGTGTCATAAACGGAAATGTCGATAGAGTCACTTCCTATGGCAGGTCGTGCAGAGGAATCGTTCATTTCTCTGTTTGCACGACAATCATTATTGTTGTAATTC
Source organism: uncultured Clostridia bacterium (assembly GCA_945868935.1). Lineage (GTDB taxonomy): Bacteria > Bacillota > Clostridia > Oscillospirales > Acutalibacteraceae > Ruminococcoides. Next base: position 2,770 of record CAMBNE010000002.1, on the reverse strand, counting down.
AAATCTTCATCGGTGTACGGCTCTGCCGGAACTATCTCATACAGGTCTGCACCTGTCAGTTCTGCAATTCTTTCCGCAACAGCTTTTGTATTTCCGGTACAGGAAAAGTAAGCAACCAACGATTTTGTTTCTGTTTCAACAGGATTGGACTCTGCCAAAGATGTTTCGGCTGAACTGTCAGGCTCCTGTTCAGAAACAGTAGTTTGCTGTTCGGTCTGTGATGCAGAATCCTGCAATTTCTCGCTTTCACCGGCGTTGTTGTTATTGCCGCAGGCTGTAAAAGAAAACAGCAGAGTAAATACCATAAGCATTGAAACTAATTTTTTCATTACAAAAAATCTCCTTTCTGATGTTAAATATTATTGTTATTATTTTTCATTGCAAAGCGAAGGTAGTCCAAACGATCTAATTGCTTTTCTTTGAAGTGAATCTCATCAAGTGTGCCGTTTCTCTTACATTCAAGCATTTGCAATCGTTCATTTTCGGTAGATTTTCCCCTTGTCAGCAAACGCATATATTTTTCTACATCTTCGTTCGAAAAGCCGATATCGTGCAAAGTCATAATTGTACTTAAGCGCTCGATATCGCTTTCGTCATAGTGCCACGAACCCATTACTTTTTCTACTTCATTGCATAACCCCCAGCTTTCGTACTCCTTTAAAACCTCAATAGGAATACTGTACCGTTCACTTGCTTCGTTTATTGTCATTTTTATCTCCCTTCCGCCGGCAATAAAAAATAAAGATGCTCCGTCTTGGAACACCTTTATTATATAATCATAATATTGAAATGTCTAATACTTATATTTTATCGTCAGAAATGCCTTTTAGGTATTGCTCTGAAAATTCGATAAATGCAGTGGTAGCGGCTGAAAAAATCTGCTCCTTTTTCCACGCTAAAGCGGTTGCGCTTTCCAAAGCAGGAGATAAAGGAATAAATTTCAGTTTATCATAACGGTAATTCAATCGGATTCCGATAACAACACCGATATTGCTTTCCGCTAACATTGCTTCATTGTAAAGCAAATTGCCCTTTGCAACGATATTCATTTGCTCGGCGTATTCTCCGAACCATTTGCCGATATTGCTTTCCAAAAACTCACCTAATGCAGATATGAGAGGAACACCCAATAAGTCCTGCGGAGTAACAACATCTTTTTCTGCCAGCGGTGAATCGTGCCTTACCAAAACACCCCATTGCTCTTTAACCGGCATAGACACAAAATCGTATTTTCTTATATCAATCGGTTCCGACATAAGCCCTAAATCCAACAGTCCACGCTCAATACCGTCACGGATATTGCCGGCGTTGCCGCTGTAAAATTCATATCTGACAAGCGGGTGCTTTTCCCGAAATGCGGCAATACAGTCTGTTAAACAGCGTGTAGATTGAAATTCGCCGCTTCCGATGGATATAGTTCCCTCAAGGTTTTCTTCTTTATGTAAGAAATCTCTTTTGGTTTTGTCGGCTAAGGACAAAAGCTCCTGAGCACGGCGTTTGAGTATCATACCGTCTTCTGTCAGAATGATGTTATGATTGCTCCTTACAAACAGCTCTACACCGAGTTCTTCTTCAAGCTGTGCAATCTGTCTTGACAAAGTCGGCTGTGTGATGTGGAGCTGCTGTGCGGCTTTTGTAAAGTTTTCTTCTCTTGCAATCGCTAAAAAGTAGTTTAATACACGAAGTTCCAATGTGCCAGCCTCCGTAAACAGTATTTCATAAAATAAAAAATTCCTCTTTATGCTAACAAACCAAATACTACAATGAATTTTGAAATGCAAAAGCAGGCAGAATAAAGTCAGGTCAGGTAAGTGCTTCCCCATTTAGCCATTTCATAATAGATGTGAAGCATTGCTTTTCCGGCTTCTGTTAATGAATACTCAACACGCAAGGGCACTTCGTTGTATTGCACTCTCTCAACAATTCCTCGTTCCTCTAAGGTTTTCAAGGTGGAGGAAAGCATTGTGTTGGTAATCCCGGTCAGGTTCTTTTTCAACTGACCGAATCTAAGTTGATTCGCTTTTTCCAGTTCATAAATAACACGGGATGTCCATTTTCCACCCAAAAGCTCCAGCGTTTTTAAAACAGGACAGTTTTCCTGTGGATACTCATTTTTGATATATTCCTGAAAATCTTCAAAAGTCATCGCTATATAACCTCCATAGTACGAAAAATGATACTTGATAAGTATAATCTGCGTACTTGCTTTTCAAAATGATATATAGTATGATTATTATACTAACCAATCAACTTAATGTCAATAAATTTGGAGGTCATTTTAATATGGAATTACTGAATGCCATTTCATCAAGGAGATCGATTCGTTCTTACAAGGATATATCTGTGGAGGACAGCAAGCTGGAGCAAATACTGAAAGCCGGTTGCGCCGCACCTGTCGGCAAGAATCTGTACGATAATTTGCGTATTACTGTTATTGAGAACAAAGAAATTCTTCGCTCCATTTCCGAAGGATTAAAAATGAATATGCACGTGGATTTTAACCCGTTATACAACGCACCTGTGCTGATACTTGTTTCATCTAAAAAAATGCCCTTCCCGAATATCGAATTTGCGGATGCTGGCTGCATTATGCAGAATATGATGTTGGAAGCGACGGAACAGGGGCTTGGAAGCGTTGTCATTTGGGGAAGCAGTATTGTCGTAAATGCTGTACCCGATTTGAAAAAAGCGCTCCGGATTCCCGATGAATATACGGCTGTGTCGGGTATTGTTGTCGGCTATGCAAATGAAACAGTTGAACCCAAAGAAC
>CAMBNE010000001.1 GCA_945868935.1 uncultured Clostridia bacterium | reverse complement strand
TCCTCGTCGGTTACGGGAACGTACTGTGCTCTGCCAGTGTCGGAGAGGTTTGCGTGTTCGGGACCGATTCCGGGATAGTCAAGACCTGCCGAAATCGAGTAAACGGGTGCAATCTGACCGTACTCGTCCTGACAGAAATACGACTTCATTCCGTGAAAAATTCCGAGAGTGCCGTTTGCCATTGTTGCGGCGTTCTTGGGATTGTCAACGCCGAGTCCTGCGGCTTCACAGCCGATAAGCGCAACGCTTTCGTCCTTGATAAATTCATAAAATGCGCCCATTGCGTTGCTTCCGCCGCCTACGCAAGCCATAACAACGTCGGGGAGCTTTCCTTCTTTTTCAAGTAACTGCTCTTTGATTTCCCTGCCGATAACGCTCTGGAAATCCCTTACGACGGTCGGGAACGGGTGAGGTCCCATTACCGAGCCGAGAACGTAGTGGGTGTCGGAAACACGGTTTGTCCACTCACGCATAGCCTCGTTAACGGCGTCCTTGAGAGTCATTGTGCCTGTTTCAACGGCGTTTACCTTTGCGCCGAGAAGCTTCATTCTGTAGACGTTGAGCGCCTGACGGATTGTGTCCTCCTTGCCCATAAAAATTTCACATTCAAGGCCGAGCAGAGCCGCAACCGTTGCGGTTGCAACGCCGTGCTGACCTGCGCCTGTTTCGGCGATTACTCTTGTTTTTCCCATCTTCTTTGCAAGCAGACACTGACCGAGGCAGTTGTTGAGCTTGTGCGAGCCTGTGTGGTTTAAATCCTCACGCTTTAAGTAGATTTTTGCGCCGCCCAAGTCCTTTGTCATCTTCTCTGCGTAGTAAAGACGTGACGGTCTGCCTGCGTACTCACGCATAAGAAAATCAAGCTCCGACACAAATTCTGGGTCGTCCTTGTAGCGGTTGTACGCTTCTTCAAATTCATTTATCGCATTCATCAGCGTTTCGGGAACAAACTGTCCGCCGTGAACGCCAAATTTACCCTTTGACATTTTATATGCTCCTTTATATTTTGTAGTGTGAAGTTTGGAGTTTGGAGTGTGGAGTTTCGGTCGAGCGGATAGGTTGTAATAATTAAAAACTTCGTAACCCGAATTTATTTATATTGCGGCGTTGCCGCAGAGATGTAATTTTATTGTAGCGGTGAACTGTGTTCGCCATAACGTAAGTATCATAGCAATTCAACCACAATTCACAAACTTTTGCAAAAACTACACACTATTATTAATTCGGAGCGAAGCGACCCTTAACTCCACACTCCACTCTTCACACTCCACACTTTAATTATTTTCCTTTAAGCTTGTCAAGCATTGCCTTTTTGTCCTTGCTCCTCATCAGCGTTTCGCCGATTAAAACACCGTTTACGCCTGCGTTTTCAAGCTCGGCAATGTCAGCTCTTGTTTTGATTCCGCTTTCGGCAACGAACAGAATTTCGCTCGGCACAAGACTTCTTAATCGCATTGAATTTGTAATGTCAACCGTAAAGTCACGCAGATTTCGGTTGTTTACGCCGATTATCCTTGCGCCTGCGCTGACTGCCGACTTCACCTCGTCCTCGGTGTGTGCCTCAACGAGCGCCGAAAGTCCGAGCGAGTCGCAAAGCTTTATCCACTCTCTGATTGTGTCTGTGTCGAGCAGTGAGCAGATTAACAGCACCGCCGACGCACCGATAAGCTTTGCTTCATAAATCTGATATTCGCAGACGGTGAAGTCCTTGCGAAGCAGTGGAATTGAAACGTGTTTTGAAATTTCTTCAAGATAAGCGTTTTCGCCCTTGAACCACTGCGGCTCGGTCAGAACGGAAATTGCCGACGCTCCAGACTTTTCGTAGTCCTTTGCAATCTCGACGTACGGAAAATCCTCGGCAATAATTCCCTTTGAGGGTGAGGCTTTTTTGACCTCGCAGATAAACGACATTCTGTCCTTCTTAAGTGCCTGCTCAAACGGAAAGTCTGTGTCGCAGTTCAGCGAAAGCGCCTGTTTTCTGACTTTTTCAAGCGGAATTTGCGCCTGTATTTCATTATACCTTTTTACGTTAGCCTGTGCAATAGTTTCGAGTATCATAATTTAGTTCCCTACATTAATAATCCAACTGTGCAATTGTTTACACGTTGTTTGTTGCCTTTGCAAATTCAACCATCTTGTCGTATGCCTTGCCGCTGTCGATGATTTCCTGTGCAAGCCTTACGCCGTCCTTGATTGACTCAGCCTTGCCGCCTGCGTAGAGTCCGAGCGCCGAGTTGAGAACTGCAATATCACGCTTTGCACCTTTAAGCTCACCGCTTAAAATCTTCTTTGTGATTTCAGCGTTTTCTGCTCCGTCACCGCCGACAAGCTCCTGCATTTCATATCTGCCGAGTCCGAACTGCTCGGGTGTGATTTCATAGCTCTTGAACTCGCCGTTGTTGATTTCGCAGACCTTTGTTGCGCCTGTTACAGTCACCTCGTCCATACCGTCGCTTCCGTGAAAAACAAAGCCCCTTTTTACGCCGAGGTTTGAAAATACCTTTGCAATCGGCTCAACAAGCGATTCGGAGTACACGCCTGTAATCTGAAGGTTTGCGCTTGCGGGATTTGTGAGAGGTCCGAGGACATTGAAAATGTTTCTGATTCCGATTTCACGTCTGACAGGGCCGACAAAACGCATTGATGCGTGGTAGCCCTGAGCGAACATAAAGCAGAGGTTTGTGTCTTTAAGCACCTTTTCGCTCTGTTCGGGTGAGATTGTGATGTTTACGCCGAGCTGTTCAAGGCAGTCAGCCGAGCCGCTTTTGCTCGACATTGAACGGTTGCCGTGCTTTGCAACGGGGATTCCCGATGCGGCAATTACAAATGACGCGGTTGTTGAAACGTTGAACGTGCCCGTTCCGTCGCCGCCTGTTCCGACAATGTCCATAACGTCGGTTTCGTGCTTTACGTGGAGAGCCTTGCTCCTCATTACCTCGGCGCAAGCTGTGATTTCGTCAATCGTTTCGCCCTTCATTCGAAGTGCTGTGAGGAATGAAGCCATCTGTGCCTGAGTTGCCGTGCCTGTCATCATTTCTTCCATAACCTGTTTTGACTCGTCATATGTCAGGTCACTGCCCGACACTACCTTTAAAATTGCCTCTTTAATCATATCATCAGACCCTTTCCAGGAAATTTCTTATCATCTGCATACCGTGAGAGGTGAGAATTGACTCGGGGTGGAATTGCAGTCCGTAGATTTCGTAATCTCTGTGCTTTACGCCCATAACCTCGCCTGTTTCGTCCTGTGCCGTAACTCTTAATTCTTCGGGAATTGAACTGCGCTTTGCAATCAGCGAATGGTACCTTGCGCCCTCAATCACGTTCGGCATATCTTCAAAGATTTTGCAGTTGTTGTCAACAATGATGTTGCTTTTCTTGCCGTGCATAAGCTTTTTTGCGTGGGTGATTTCAGCACCGAAAACCTCGCAAATTGCCTGATGACCAAGGCATACACCGAGAATCGGGAATTTACCCTTCAGATTTCTTATTGCGTCCTCGCACACGCCTGCGTTTTTCGGATAACCGGGGCCCGGTGAAAGGATAATGTGCGAGGGGTTTAATTTTTCGATTTCTTCTATGGTGATTTCATCGTTTCTGACAACCTTTATGTCGGGGTTTACGCTTCCGCAGAACTGCACAAGGTTGTAGGTAAAGCTGTCGTAGTTGTCAATAAAAAGTATCATAGCTCGTAAACCTCCCCTGCGTTTCTGACTGCGTTCATAACGGCGAGCGCCTTGTTGTAGGTTTCAAGATATTCGTTTTCGGGAACGCTGTCGGCTACGATTCCTGCGCCTGCCTGAACATAAACCTTGTTGTTTTTCTTTACAGCCATTCTTATTGCAATGCAGGTGTCGAGGTTGCCGTTGAAGTCGATATAGCCTACTGCACCGCCGTAAACTCCTCGTGGAGTTTTTTCAAGCTCCTCGATAATCTCACACGCTCTTATCTTCGGTGCACCCGAAAGAGTGCCGGCAGGGAGCAAGGCTTCAACCGCGCTGAGTGCGTCAAGACCGTCCCTGATTTCGCCCTCAACCTCACTGCATATGTGCATAATCTTTGAAAAGCGGAGGATTTTCTGATATTCCGTGACCTTTACCGAGTTGAATTTTGCGATTTTGCCTATGTCGTTTCTGCCGAGGTCAACGAGCATATTGTGCTCGGCAAGCTCCTTTTCATCGTGAATAAGCTCGTTTTCAAGTGCAATATCCTCCTGCTTCGTCTTACCCCTCGGACGTGAGCCTGCAATCGGAAAGGTTGTGAGCGTGCCGTTTTGCAGCTTGACGAGCGTTTCGGGAGAGGCTGTGATAATCTCGTCGCCGTCAATCGACATATACACCATATACGGCGAGGGATTTGTCGTGCGGAGAACTCGGTAGGCGTTAATCAGCGAGCCGTTGTAGTCAGCCTCAAACCGCCTTGAAACCACGCACTGGAAAATATCGCCGTCGTAGATATACTCCTTTGTTTTCTCCACCATTTTGCAGAATTCGTCTTTTGTGTAGGTGCTTGTGAATTCGACGTTTTCGTCACTTTCAAGCCTTGGCAGAGGAGCGTTATCCGTTATTATTGAAATGATTTTGTTTATATCGTCCTGCGCCTGCTTGTACTGACGCTCGCAGTCGTAGGTTTTCATATTTACAATGACCGTCAGCTTCTGGCTTAAATGGTCATAGGCGATGATTTTGTCAAAAAGCATTAAATCAAAATCGTTTGTATCTCCCCTCTTGAGCTTTAAAACAGGCTCGGCGCAGGCAATCATTGCGTAGCCGTAGTAGCCGACAAGACCGCCCGTAAAGGGAGGAATGTCGTCAAATTTCGGGGTTTTGTAGTTTACAAGGTACTTTCTTACCTCGTCATACGGCTTGTCGGTAGCTACCGTTTTTTCGCCCTCACCCGTAATGGTCAGCGTACCGTTTTTGTAGGCAAGACGTGCCTTGGGGTTAAAGCCGATAAAGGAGTATCTGCCCCACTTTTCACCGCCCTCAATGCTTTCAAGCAGAAAATATTTGTCCGAAATGCCTGCGATTTTTCTAAGCAGGGTAATCGGAGTAACTACGTCTGCGTAGATTTCCTTGTAAATCGGAATTACGCTGTAGCTGTCTTTGAGGTTCAGAACCTCGTCATAAGACGGTTTAATCATAACTTTTACACCAACCTTTCGGAAATAGTAATATAGTGTGGAGTTTGGAGAGTGGAGTGTGGAGTTGTGGTCGGGTAGATAGAATGTGATAAATTAAAACTTAGTTGCCCGACTTTATTTATATTGCGGCGTTGCCGCAGAGATATATTTTTTGATTTAGCAGGAAATGTAAGCACTATATCAATATAAATTCAGTAAACAAACATATTCTTACAACACGCATTATTACAAATTCGGAGCGTAGCGACCCTTAACTCCACACTCCACACTTCACACTCCAAAATAAAAAAGACTTTTGTCCCGTAAAGGGACAAAAGTCTGAAATAACAACTTCTGCGGTACCACCCAAATTGACGATAAACGCCCGCTTAAACAGCATACTAACATATGCCTCCTGCTGTAACGGTCAGGCTCCGTCGGAAACTACTTGCAGATGCTTTCGGTCCGCCCTCACAAGTCCATTCGGGTAAATCTCCGCTGTCGGCTCACACCACCCGCCGACTCTCTGAAAGTTTTGATAAATCCTACTATTCTTGTTCACAGGTTTATTTTTATTGTCAATATTATATTCCTGAAAAATTAGTTTGTCAATACTTTTTTCGACTTGATTTTTAAATTTTAAACATAAGTAAATTGAATCAAAGGCTTATTTATGATATAATCAATTTGCTGTCATCCTCCTACAACTGAAAGGAGGTGTACAACAGTGTATATGCTCACATCATTTTTACTATCCGTCGGAGCAAGTATAGTTGCCTACTATATTTGCAAGTGGTTGGACAGATAGCTTAAGACAGCACAACCTATTGAAGAATCCCCCGAAGCTGCAACTTCGGGGGATTCGTTTTGCACAACAGTGCAGTTCACATCATTTTTGCCTACAAACATTATATCATATGCTTTCGGCTATTTCAAGTATATGCAGAAAAAATTTATTAATGCAAATTACTTGCTTTCATCTCTGAGAGTTGTTCTCTTGATTTTTCCGCTGATTGTTTTGGGGAATTCGTCAACAATTTCAAGGTGCTGAATCCACTTGTACGAAGCCATACGCTTGTTGCAGAAGGTCTTGATTTCGCTTTCTGTGTGCTTGTCGTGAGCTGTGCCGTCGGCAAGCTTTACGATAGCCTTGATAGCCTGACCTCTGTCCTTGTCGGGTACGCCGATTACCGCACATTCAAGCACGTTCGGGTACTGCATAATCACGTTTTCAACCTCGAACGGACCTACACGGAAACCCCTTGTCTTAATCAAATCATCGGCTCTGCCGACATACCAGTAGTAGCCGTCCTCGTCCTTGTAAGCGGTGTCGCCTGTGTGGTAAACTCCGCCCTTCCAGACATTTTTGTAAAGCTCTTCGTTGCCGTAGTATGACATAAAAATTCCGTACTGCTTTTTGTCCTTCGGCGGATAAACGACGATTTCGCCTGTTTCGTTTGTGCCAAGCTCCTTGCCGCTGTCGTCAATGATATGCACGTCATAAAGCGGAGTGGGCTTGCCCATTGAGCCGGGCTTTGCAACCGAGCCCTTGAGGTTTGCAAGCATAAGCACGCTTTCGGTCTGACCGAAGCCTTCCATTAAATTAATTCCTGTCTGCTCGTAAACCTTTTCAAATACCTCGCCGTTGAGAGCCTCGCCTGCTGTGGTGAGGTGTTCAAGCGCAGACAAATCGTACTTGTCCATTCCACGCTTGATGAAATATCTGTAAACCGTCGGCGGTGCGCAGAATGAGGTTACCTTGTAACGCTCGATAATGCGCAAAAGCTTGCCGGGTGAGAACTTGTCAAAGTCGTACACCATAACGCCGCATCCGCAGAGCCACTGACCGTAGATTTTGCCCCACGAAGCCTTGCCCCAGCCTGTTTCGGCAACGGTTAAGTGAAGTCCTTTTTCCTTTACACACTGCCAGTATTTTGCTGTGACAATGTGACCGAGGGTGTAGGTGTGGTTGTGTTCAACAGCCTTGGGATAGCCTGTTGTACCCGATGTGAAATAAATCAGCATAGGCTCTTCAGCCTTTGTGTCGACTCTTTCGAGCGTATCGTCAGCGTTTTCAACTTCTGTTGTAAAGTCGATTGTTCCGAAAATCTTTTTTCTGCATACAAAAACTTTTTCAAGGGTGTTCGGCTGAGATGCAACAGCCATCAGATCCTCGGCAGTTGTATCGTCGGGAGTGCAGACAGCCGCTGTGATGTTGGCGGTGTCAACACGATAGGAAATATCGCTCTGCGTAAGAAGGTGGGTTGCAGGAATGATGATTGCGCCGAGCTTGTGGAGTGCAGGAGCAACGTACCAGTATTCGTAGTTTCTCTTGAGGATAACAAGCACCTTGTCGCCCTTTTTGATGCCGTTGTTTCTGAAAACGTTAGCCGCCTTGTTGCTGAGTCTGCTGATGTCGGCAAAGGTGAAGGTTTTTTCTTCCTTGTCGGGGTTTGTCCAGACAACAGCAATATCGTCGGGAGCAAGCTCAGCCATTCTGTCAACTACGTCGTAGCCGAAGTTATAGCTTTCGGGAAAGTCAAGCTCAAAGTCGAGCAGATTGCCGTTTTCGTCAAGTGTTTCCTTGCAAAAATTTTTGTATAACTGCATTTAAAACATCCTTTTCAGTTGGTTTGTGAATACATAAAAACATATATCAATGTCAGTAATTCTCCGAATATTATTCTATACAAAAATGAAAAAAATCGCAATACGTGAAATTATGCTAAATAAAAATATATTGTGCTTATTAATTCACTCACGGAATATTGTTATCCATAATTTAATAAATTTTTAATTATTAATTCACATTCTGCATAACAAGCAAAAACCGCTCCCAAATTAATGGAAGCGGTTTTGTGTTTTTAGCGATTTCAGGTTTTAAAACTCTTTAATCATTTCAGCAATATACTTCTGAATAAGTGTTGCGTCCTTTACGCTTACAACGCCGTCTTTGTCAACATCGGCAGCCTTTATCTGAAGTGAGTCAAAGCTTTCACTTCCTACAACATATTTGAGAATGTGTGTTACGTCGTCAATCTTAACGTATCCGTCGCCGTTTACGTCGCCCAACATAATGCTGATGTTGCTTTCAAGAGCTGTTAATGTGCTTATAGAAGCGTTTTCAAAGCCCTTGATGCTTGAAATATTCTGCATCTGGCTGTAGTCAACGATTGAAGCGTGGTAGAAATTGTCGGACGAATCTGTATATCCAAGACTGAGAATCTCAAGATCAAGGTAAACTTCAGCCTCGCCTGTTCCGATAATATTGAATGTTACTGAAACGAAATCGGTATTGTTTTCGAACGGAACAAGATTTAAGGTTGTGAAGTTGCCCTTGATGTAGTTGTTTACGTTCTGGAATACAAGGTTTTTGCCTGCTGACGGTGTAATGGTCTGTACGCCGCCCGACATATTATCGGAAACCTTGAACTCAAGCTTTGTATTGTCGTATGTGAGTTTCCACTGCGCATCAACAGCGTCCATATTAGAAGTGAGCTTGTAGGAAACTGTGATTGTGCCCTCGTCCTTGTTGAAGGTCTTTGTTGCAGTCGGGAAAATATTAGATGACGCTGTAACCTTAAGCTCGTCTGTAACAGGAACAGGAGCAGTAGTTGCAGGTACCGTCGTAACAGGAGCTGTTGTTGCGGGTACTGTTGTAACAGGAGCAGTAGTTGCAGGAACTGTTGTAACAGGAGCAGTAGTTGTAGGAACTGTAGTTACGGGAGCAGTAGTTGCAGGAACTGTCGGAGAAGTGGGAATTTCACCGCTTTCGATGTTGCCGTTTGACATACTGTATGAATAAGTATCTGCAGAAAGTCTGTTTCTTGAAACGCTTACCTTGATTTTTGAAGATGAAGTAACAGTAACGCCTGTTGCAACAAACTCGCCTGTTACGTCGTCCGACTTAACCTTGTAGTCCTTGCCGCCAACATTAACGGTTACGTCTGCGTCGGGAACTGAAATGCCTGAGATTGTGGTCTTGCCCGAAACTGCGTAGGTGAGTCTGGGCTGAGCAAGCTTAAGTGCACTCTTTGCGCTCTGGAGCTGTGCAGTCATTTCTGCAATTGCTGTTTCGTCAGCAGCGTCGCCCTGTGCGATAAGTGCGTCGGCTGAGGTCATAAGTGAGCTTACTGTGCTCCATGTTGCGGAAGTATAGTCGGAGGCTGTCATAATCTTAACCTCTCTTGCTTCTTTCTTAAGAAGAGCCATTCCGCTTAAGGGAGTTTCAATCTTTTCAAGCTTGTATGAGGAACAGCCCTCGTTTGTAACTGTGATAAGAACCTCGCCTGTAATGCCTGTGATGTCGCCTGTCTGGCCTTTGTTGCTGCCAAGATTGAGAATAGCGTTTACGGAAGATGCGTTGGGAATTGTAACAATGTAGTTGCCGTCCTCGTCTTTTTCAGTAAGCTTAGTTCCCGGCCAAGCACCCAAGTAATTCGTGTCGTCGTCCCATACGTAGATATAGGGAACTGTTGAACTGTTGTAGGGCTTAACGTGAATAACAACCGAATCCTCGGTAGGCTCTGTGTTTCCGCCGCCCGATGAACCTGTTGATACGATTTTTGAAGAATATGAAGAATTCATTACCTCGAGAACAGACGCACCGTTGAGGTTTTTGAGGTCACCGCTCTGTGTGCCGCTACCGTTGTTGAGAACAACGTTGTAGGTTTCTGTTGTGTCAAGCTCAAGAACGTAGTTGCCGTCAGTGTCCTTCTGTGTGAGCTGTTTGCCCGGCCATGCACCGTTGAGAGCCGTGCTTGAGCCTGTCCATACATAAGCATAGGGAGCTGAGCCGTCCCATGTCTTTACCGTAATTTTTGCCTTTTCGGCAGGCTGTGTTGAGGTTGTGGGGTCTGTAGTTGACTGTGACTGTGCCACCTTTACAAATGTAAACTCGGATTTTGCACTGCCCTTTTCGTTTTCACCCTCAAGAGTAACCTTGATTGTGTCGCCGACATAAGCAGTGTTGCCGATTGTGAAGCTGTCGCCGTTCTTAACGATGAACTTGTTGCCGCCGTCAATTGAGCACTTTGCGCTTGTGCACTCTTCAAGAGAAACCGTAACTGTCTGTGTGCCCGAGAATTTAGGCTCGCCCTTTACGGACATAAGCGGTCTGCCGTCGGGCTCCTGAATGAGGATTGTGCCATTTGCGCCGCTGTTGAATGTAACCTTGCCGTTTGTAACCGTTGCAGAAGACTGGTCGTATGCGTTTACAAGGTACTGACCGTCTGCCCAGATTGGGGAAACGTCAATTGTAACGCTTGTGTTTGAGCTTGCGTAGATACAGCCTGCTGCCTTGTCGGTAACGCCGTTCTTGCTGTAGGTTCTGCCGAAAGCATAACCTGATGTTGTTGTAAGGTCTGTGTTGTCGCCTGCGCCGATAGAAACGTGGTCGTTTCTGAATGTGCCGACCTTCTGCCAGTGAGAAAGCACTGCTGTATCGGCAGAATCCCAGTTCATATCACTGCGCAGTGAGTGACCTGCACCGCCGTTGCCGTCGTTAGGTACGCCCGAAACAAGCGGACGGTTTGTTTCATCGCCGTAGAAAATCTGAATACCGCCCGGAAGAAGCAGGAATGCAGAGCCTGTTGAAATAAGGTTGCCTCTTGCAAGGGTGGAGTCGTGTGATGAAATATACGAAAGCTGGTTGAACTTGTCGTTTGAGTTAATGGCTGTTGCGTAGCCGTTGTAAATACCTTTGATTTTGTCGCTTGAAAGCAATCCGCCGCCCTGAGTTTCAAAGTTAATCATTGAATCAAAGCCGCCCTGTGTGTAGTAGCCGTCATAGCCAGCGCCGATGTTGTGATCCCAGCACTCGCCTGTCATCCAGAAGTCCTCGTCCCAGTCAGCACCGGGCTTTGAGGGGTTGTTCTGACGCCATTCCTTAAGAGCGTCAACGCAGGTGTCCTTAAGAGTTTTCCACGAAGCAAAGTCAACGTGTTTTGCGGTGTCGCAGCGGAAACCGTCAACGCCGTAATCTCTTACCCATGTTGAAAGCCAATATGAAATTGAGTTTGTAACGGTCTGTTTTTTACCTGTTTTGCTCAGGTATGAGGAAAGCTCGCTTGTTTCCTGAGAAAGTCTGCCTTCCTTAGTCCACTTTGTCTTTAAAATGTTGGGGATTCCTACTGTTGCAGATGACTCTGTCTTGAAGTCGGGAAGTCCTGCAAGCGACATTGTAAGGTTGTCGCCGCCGCCTGGTGTGTAGCCTGCAACGCCGCAGCGAATCCAGTCGGCACCCCACCAGTTTGCCCAGTCGGCTGCACTTGAGTCGTAGTCGATGTAGCTGTGGTAGGTTGTGTTATTAATGTTCTGGTGGCTGAAATAAGCGCTCTCCCAGCCTGATTTAACCGTACCGTAGCCGTACTCGTCCATATCGTAGAGCGAGTTGTAGCCCGAGTGGTTCATTACGATGTCGAGGATAACTCTGATGCCGTGCTCGTGAGCAGTGTCAACAAGAGTTCCGAACTCCTCGGCAGTACCGAAGTTTGCGTCGGTCTGTGTGTAGTCGAGAACGTAGTAGCCGTGATATGAGTAGTGAGCGTAGCTGGGATTTTCGTTTCCGCCTACAACATATCCGTGAATCTGCTCGTAGGGAGCTGAAATCCAGATAGCGTTCACCCCGAGGTCGTCAAAATATCCCTCGTTGATTGCCTGAGTTACGCCCGCAAAGTCGCCGCCGTGGAATGTACCTCTTGTGTCGATTCCGCTGACAACATTGCCGTTCTGGTCAAGTCCTCTGTTGTATGAGTGGTCGTTTGATGTGTTGCCGTTCTTGAAACGGTCGGTGAGAAGGAAGTATACTGACGCATTATCCCATGTGAAATTGTCGTCAGCGGCAGTTGACGAGGCTGAAACAATGCTTGTTTCGCCAACGCTTGCCGCACCGGCAGTTGCAAATGAGAAAGAAATGCAGGACAGTATCATGCAAAGCACTAAAACAGCGCTTAAGCACTTGAATAATCCTTTTCTTTTCATGTGTTTGATCTCCTTTCAAAACTTCTGAATTTTTATGGGATTTGAAAAATTTCCCATTCGTATTAAATTATAACATACTTTATGTATAAATTCTATAATAAAAACTTCAAAAAAGTAAAAACGTCATTATACACAATGCAAAACAATTGAATTTATGCAATTTTACTTTTTAGGTATTTTTTGTGTTAATCCTTAATTGTCATTGAATTCAACAATTCAATACTAATATTTTGTTTTTAGCTATATTTCATATATTTTTCTCTTTGTTTTTGACAAAATGCTCAAATTACAAAAACAAATAATTACCTGCAAAATTCGGCATATTTTCACGCAAAACCGCATTATATCTTTTAAAATTACTAATTTTTAACAATGATTAAAAAATTTTTATAAAAATTATATAAAACCCTATTGCTAAATTTTAAAATTAATGTTATGATAACACTTGGAAAGGTTGCCGCAGTTACGAGGCTGGTTACATATGTGCTTTGCGCAATATTTCAGCAGTTACGGCAAAAAATTTCTTAATACTTTTATTTTTTAAAGGAGATTCTTAAAATGAAAAAGTCAAAAAAAGTCCTTGCCCTTACAATGGCAGGCTGCATGATGGCTACAGCTTTTGCAGGATGCGGCGGCTCAGGCTCGTCGGGCTCCGGTTCTGAATCAGGCTCAAGCAGCAAGGCTGACACATCAGGCGTAAAGTCAATTTACTTCTTAAACTTCAAGCCCGAAATCGCTGACAAGTACGAGGCTATTGCTAAGCAGTACAAGGAAGAAACAGGCATCGAGGTTAAGGTTAAGACAGCCGCTTCGGGTGAGTACGAAAAAACTCTCACATCAGAAATTGCTAAGTCAGATCCGCCTACAATCTTCCAGATTAACGGACCTGTTGGCTATCAGAACTGGGCTGACTACTGCGCAGACCTTAAGGATACAGAGCTTTACAACCTTCTCTCCGACAAAACTCTTGCAGTAACAAAGGACGAAGGCGTTTACGGTGTTCCCTACGCAGTTGAGGGCTACGGCATCATCTACAATGACGAGATTATGCAGAAGTACTTCAAGACTGACGGCGCAAAGGTTAAGTCAACAGACGAAATCAAGAGCTTTGACACACTCAAGCTCGTTGTTGAAGATATGACTTCAAAGAAAGACGAGCTCGGAATTGAAGGCGTATTCGGCTCAACATCACTCAAGACAGGTGACGACTGGAGATGGCAGACTCACCTTATGAACGTTCCGCTTTACTATGAATTCAACACAGGCTCAGAAAGCCCGATTACAACTTGCTTAAATGCTAAGGAGCTTGAATTCAAGTATGCTGACAACTACAAGAACCTCTTCGACCTCTACACAGACAACTCCTGCACAGACAAGAAGCTCCTCGGCAGCAAGACTGTTGACGAGTCAATGGCTGAGTTTGCTACAGGCAAGTGCGCTATGATTCAGAACGGTAACTGGGCTTGGTCACAGGTTAACGGCGTTGACGGCAACGTTGTTAAGGAAGAAAACATCAAGTTCTTACCTCTCTACATGGGCGTTGAAGGCGAAGACAAGCAGGGTCTCTGCGTTGGTACAGAGAACTTCTTCTCAATCAACAGCCATGTTGACGAAGCTACACAGCAGGCATCAATCGACTTCCTCGAGTGGCTCTTCACAAGCGATTACGGCAAGAAGGCTGTAACAACAGACCTCGGATTCATTGCTCCGTTCACATCATTCGGCGACGATGAAAAGCCCGCAGATCCTCTTGCTAAGGAAGTTCTTTCATGGATGGAAAAAGAAGGTATGGAGTCTGTAGTTTGGACATTCGCAGGTATTCCTTCAGAAAACTGGAAGAACGAATTCGGTGCTTCTCTCCTCGAGTATGTTCAGGGACAGAAGGATTGGTCAAAGGTTGTTGACGACGCTAAGGCTTCCTGGAAGACAGAGCGTGAGGCAACTGCAGAATAAGATAAAGCTTTTCTGACTGCATCAATCAAATAATTAACTGCAAACCTCCTGCTCCCTCGGGGGCAGGAGGTTTTTAAATGAAGTGCCGTTTTATTCGGTGCTTACAAATGACAAATGGAGGAAAATATGCAAAAGGCAATAAAAAAATGGTTTCCTGTGCTTGCACTTCCGACCGTTGTCGCATTTCTCATTTCGTTTCTGATTCCGTTTATTATGGGAATCTATCTCTCTTTCTGCAAATTCAAGACAGTAAAAAATGCAAAATGGGTAGGCTTTGACAACTATCTCAAGGCTTTTGCAAACGAGGACTTTATAAATGCGCTGTGGTTTACGGTGAAATTCACGATTGTGTCCGTTATCACAATCAACATTCTCGCCTTTCTGTTTGCAATGCTGCTTACAAAGGCGCTTCGGGGCACCAACGTATTCAGAACAATCTTCTTTATGCCGAACCTTATCGGCGGTATCGTGCTGGGCTATATCTGGCTTATGATTATCAACGGCGTTCTTCATTACTTCAACGCCACAATTACAACCGACGCTTCTTATGGCTTCTGGGGACTCGTCATACTGATGAACTGGCAGCTGATAGGATATATGATGATTATTTACATATCGGGTATTCAGAACATTTCACCCGACCTTATCGAGGCGGCACAGATTGACGGTGCGAATTCAGCTCAGAGGCTGTTCCACATCACAATTCCGCAGGTTATGCCTTCAATTACAATCTGTCTGTTCTTAACTCTTACAAACTCGTTCAAGCTGTTCGACCAGAACTATGCTCTTACGGCAGGCGCACCCGGCAAGTCAACGCAGATGCTTGCGCTTGACATCTACAACACCTTCTACGGACGTGTAGGCTGGCAGGGCGTAGGACAGGCTAAGGCTGTAATCTTCTTCCTCATAGTTGCGGCAATCGCACTTACTCAGCTCTTCTTAACAAGAAGAAAGGAGGTTGAAAACTAATGGCTGAAAAGGTTAAATCCAAAATCAAGGAGAAAAAAGAAAAGCTCCGTGCACCGATGACGGTAAAGGACTGGATTAAATTTATAATCCTTTTGATTATCTCCATTGTTTTCATCGCTCCGATTCTGCTTGTTCTTATGAACAGCTTTAAAGGAAAGCTCTATGTCAGCAACGAGCCGTTTGCTTTCCCGAATGCGGAAAGCTTTGTCGGACTGAAAAACTACACAAACGGCATTGAAAAAATCGACTTCTTCAGTGCGTTCTTCGTATCGCTGTTCATTACCGTATGTTCGGTAATCCTCATTGTGCTTGCAACGGCAATGTGCGCATGGTTCATTACGAGAGTAAAGACATGGTACACCAAGCTCATATACCTTCTCTTTGCATTCTCAATGATTGTGCCGTTCCAGATGGTTATGTACCCGATGTCACAGGTTGCAAATACACTTCACCTTGACAATATGTTCGGTATTGTTATAATCTACCTCGGATTCGGTGCAGGACTTTCGGTATTTATGTTTGCAGGCTTCGTAAAGTCAGTTCCGCTCGAAATTGAAGAGGCGGCTATGATTGACGGCTGCGGACCGATGAAAACATTTTTCCTTATCGACTTCCCGATTCTCCGCCCGTCGGCTATTACCGTTGCAATTCTTCAGGCAATGTGGATTTGGAACGACTACCTCCTCCCCACATTGATTCTGAGCGACGTAAAAACATTGCCGATGGCAATTCAGTATCTGCGCGGCGGATACGGTTCAATTGATATGGCGGCTATGATGGCTATGCTCGTGCTTGCAATCATCCCGATTATCATCTTCTACTTTGCTTGCCAG